>NZ_JALBYS010000004.1:0-185855 GCF_022678525.1 Serratia sp. PGPR-27
TATATTTCTAGTGTAGATCTCCCGTCGCTTTCTATCATGACGTTTCCTGCTTCGGCTATGTCTGAACCTCCAGAACTGGTGTTCCTGCTTGGATAATTTCATTGCATTATTGTATCTGGCCCATTCGCGCATAAACGCGGGTTTGGAAAGGGCGTGCTGACGCATTCGTGTCCGCAAGTCATCAGAACCTTGTTCTTCCTTGTTTTTGTAATGTTGATGGTTGACAAGGAAACTTGCCCAAAGATCAACGTTATCTGTTCTAAACGCCAGATCGAGGATAAATTTATAGTCATTCCGCCATAAATGAAGGCCTGAATGTGAGTGCAAGTGTCCGTTGAATTTTTCTACTTTTATGTTGAATATTGCTTTACGATCCGTTAATGACCCGAATACATGAGCAATGATCCCCTGACGAAGCGTGTCATTTTCTCGAAGTATCTGTACCGATTTGCTTTGATCGGGCTGGCATTGATGATGAAAATTGAGATTACCTATCCATTGCCAGATCCTCACAGGATCAAACGGAGCTTGGGCTAATTCAAAATAGCGATCTACCATTGAACCGACGATCTTACTTATCCCATTGCGACAATCACATTCATAGGATTTTTTCCCACAATGGCAGTAAAGGTTATGGGTTAATTCATCCAGAAGAGATTCGAGAGTATTCTGTGAAAAACAGGAAATGAGCCTCTTAATGAAATAACGAGTTCCTACCACTCTTTCAAATTTTTCTTTGTGGCTTGGATAGAGGTTTGCACAGACTCGTAAGAATCCAGAGAGATATTTTCGGTTAAATTTTTCTGGCCCTACGACTTGGATGAATTTTGCTGAAATATTGAGTGAAATATTACTGGCTTCAAAAATTAAAACGGCTAAAGCACTAATGAAATCGTATTCTTTTACATTGAGCAAGCATCTGCTTGCTAATGTACGAATATGTTCAGACTCGCTGGGGTTTAAAATAATCAAGCTCAATTCAGGCATCAACTGGTTATTAACCGGAGAGTCTGCTAGAAGTTCTAAAATTAAGTCACGTAAATGCCCCTCATCGCCCATAGCTAAAAGAGGTTTTATTTCTTCAACAACGTCTCGTGTGAAAAAACCGGCCGCGCTGAACCGTCGCCAGAAATCGCTCCGACGAAAGTAAGGGTCTGCGGCTTCAATCTCTTTAAGCCGATGAAGAAGCTGTCGTTTCGATGAGCGTTCAAGCTGCGATGGATCGCCGTTTGCGAGTACCGCATAGGCGTCAAGCTCAATAATAGCTCCCTGTACCGACCTGTTGCCTAGTGCCGCCATCCATCCTAGCAGACCTCTCAACTCATCTCTGGCAGTATCGTTCGGTGCAATAATAGACAAGCACTTTGATAAAGTGAGGTCATCCGCAGGATCGGCTATTCGTTTAATGAGATAATCCGCTGCACAGTATTCAGCGACGATCTTGTGGACCGGGCGGTGTTGATCTTCATTATCGCCGGGTTTGAAAAGCTGTGTTGACAATATGTCGTAACAGGCAGTACTGCCGTTAAACAACGCTGGCAGCATGGGATACATCCGATTTGCAGTCGTGTCGATGGTGCTTATGCCTTCTGCGCCCGACAACAGAAGTTTGGCATAAACCTCGGCAGAAAATGCAATCTTTTGTGCAACGGGAAGAGATACGGAGGCTTTCGGAATTCCTGGATTGACTTCTTTGGCCAGTCGTTCGACCGCTAAAGCAAAGATTGAACGTTTGTCAGCAAATCGTCGGTCACTTTCTAAATAGGCATCGGTGAACATTTTCAGAAACTGAGGGTTTGGTAACAACATGTCTAAACTAAACCGAGTGACTTCGGTCTGGAATGCAAAGAAATCTTCTGCTGGTGCATGGTGCTTAAAGATGGAGTGTTGTTCGTCTAGATCGAATTCTCTCAGTCTCACAATCATAGGGGAGACACCAAGAAATTTTTCAAAAATACTGGTGAAAGCAAGTCCCCATTCGCTTGACCTGCTCGACATGATTACGCGATTTGGCTTTGATGCCCTGGCGAGCGCAAGGAGTTTATGGATACCTGATTGATCGATTCTGGCGACTTCATCAACAGCGTCGATTATCAGTGAGCTATTTTCTTTATCTGTTCCCACGTAAGCAAATACGCTGGCATTTAAGACAGAGGTGTTCAGTTTCTGAGCGATACTTTTCATCAGCTCTGTTTTCCCGCCGCCGGGTTCTGCTAACACAACAATGTGCGTTGATTCAGCCAGCAACTCTGTCTCTGTGTACGTCCTGTCATTGCGTGTAAAATTACGTTCAAGATAGAAGGTTGAATTCATAGTTACATAGTGCATCATGTTGAATTGCCAAAATATTCCAGCAGAAAAGAAAGCTGTGCCTAGTTTCCTTGCTTCTATCAGAGATAATACGGCATTTTTTCTTTATTGAGGGGCTATTTTATTAACTTCTGGACGGGTTATACAACTCATTGACATACATAACATTTTTCAATCGCGATATGTAGGTAACAGACATTAAGTCTTTCTTATATGGGGGACTTATCTGTGGGATTTTTACTTTCAGTGCTCTGGTTCCAGAACTCCTCACTTGCTGCTACTAGCTAATTGCGACACCATTAAATCAGTTCATACTGCCACCTTTTGTTGTTCCCATCATCAGTGGTAGAAACCGGGTTTTACCGTTTCGCATCGATGATGCAAGAACAAAATGGGCGCTATTCGCTGTGAGCAGCTCAGAACCATTGATATAGAAGCCTTGAACAACGTATACCTCCTGCTATTGTGAATGAAGTGATAAGCCATCCTGAACCGATGTTTTGATGTAATTGATAAACTCAAAAAAGCAAAAAGCCCGCTTAAGTTTCCTTAAGCGGGCTTCTCTAAATATGGCTCCTCTGACTGGACTCGAACCAGTGACATACGGATTAACAGTCCGCCGTTCTACCGACTGAACTACAGAGGAATCGTGTGAACGGGGCGCATCATATCCAGCGGCTCCGGGTGTGTCAACGCTAAATTGCCCCAGGCGGTGCGACTGCTCGGTATCTGAGCAATGCGCCCGTCAATCAGCCCATTGCGCGTCGTTTTCCGCCTGGTCTCGCAGCAGGCGCGCCAGCGGATCCTGGCGGTAGAAGCGGCAAAAGTGCTGATACAGCGCCGGGAAGCGTTCGGCCAGCAGTTCGGGAGCGCTGAAGAAATACTCCGACAGCACGGCGAAGCACTCGGCCGCATCGGTGGCGGCGTAGGCATCCATGCTGGCGGCCTCTTCGCCGACCATGTCGATCTCGTCCTGCAGGCTTTCCATCGCGGCGTGCAGATCATGTTCCCAGGCGGCCACCTCGCGCAGCGGGATCGGCGGCACGCCGGTGGCGACGCCGCCGTTGCGCATATCCAGTTTGTGCACCGCTTCGTGGATCACCAGATTGAAACCGGAGAGGTCAAAAGAGTCCTGCACGTCTTGCCAGTTGAGCACGATCGGCCCCTGTTCCCAGCTTTGGCCCGACTGCACCACCGGCCCCGAGTGCACCAGACCGATCTCGTCCTGCCATTCGTCTTCCACCACGAACGGGGTGGGGTAGAGCAGAATTTCGTTGAAGCCGTCGAGGCATTCCGCGCCCAGCTCCAGCACCGGCAAGGCGAACAGCAGGGCGATGCGCGCCTGCATTTGCGAGGTGAGCTGCAGCCCCTGCAGCGGCACGATGCGCTTTTGCTGCAATATTTGCCCGGCGACGGCCACCAGCCGCTGCCGCTCCTGCTCATTCAGCGGCGAGAGCAGCGGGATCGCCAGCGCGTCCTGCCACTGGGCCTCGATGTCTGCCTGGGATTGAGAGGGTTGAGTCGCTTTCCACGGCCATTTAATCATCAGGTTGCTCGTAAACTCATCACTTGAACGTTCAGCGGTATGCTAATGCTGTAAAAATGCCGCAAAAGCGGGCATGATAGCAAGCGTTGTCAGGAGAGATGCCGGAGCGGCTGAACGGACCAGTCTCGAAAACTGGAGTAGGGGCAACTCTACCGGGGGTTCAAATCCCCCTCTCTCCGCCACTTTACCCCGCGTTATTCCCCCATTGAATCAAAATCCTTTTCTTTCGCTAATGCTTGTAAACCGTTGGATATGAAACCGGTTTGCGTTGGCCGAGATCCTTTCTCGCATTATAACTCGTGCAATATCAACGAATAGCATTTTGCGATTATGTTCTTCATTTTGTGAGCCACGTTGCGCTTGAACCCGGTGCGGCGCTTGCGGCAAGCCCAGTGCTATGCATGCCAATCACGCTGAAGGTGTGAAACCGTCACGGCGATAATGCCTGCCGGCAGGGGCGTGCACGGTCTGAGTCCGCTATCCCTTGAAAAGTTTGCCAGACTGAAAACATGCCCAACGCCTCCAGGATAGTGTGTATTTACACGCGATTTTTTGCGCACTAATATGTGTGCACATGCACATAAATGATCAGTCTCCTGCCCGAAACGAGGGCGACAGAAGGGGCTGACCGCCTGGAGACTGGAGGACTTGCCATGAGTTTGCTCGATTGCGCACTGGATTTTCGTCAATTCATTGAGGAATTGCGTCGCCGAAACGATTTGGTCGACGTGCATCAGGAAGTTTCCGCCGACCTGGAGATAGCGGCTGTCTGCCGCCGGGTCTATGAGCAACGGCTTTCGGCTCCGCTATTTCATCATGTGGCGGGCGCGATGCCAGGGGCCCGCATCCTCGGCGCGCCGGCCGGCATGCTCGCTTCTGCGGAACATGCCTATTCTCGCCTCGCCCTCCATTTTGGGCTGCCGCCGGAGAGCGCTCCGCGGGATATCGTGGCGGCGATTCGCCGGGCGGTGAAGGCGGAGCCGTTTGCGCCGGATTATTGTTCGACCGGTCCGGTGAAAGAGAATATTTGGCGTGGCGACGAGGTTGATCTGGAACGCTTCCCGGTACCGCTGTTGCATGAACGGGATGGCGGGCGCTATTTCGGCACTTACGGGTTCCATGTCGTGCAATCCCCGGACGGAAAGTGGCATAGCTGGGGAGTCGGCAGGCTGATGATGCTCGATCGCAATCGTCTCACCGGCCCGGCGATACCCACCCAACACATCGGCATGATCCGTGAAATGTGGCGCCGAGAAGGGAAACCTACGCCATGGGCGATGGTGCTCGGGGCGCCGCCTGCCGCGGTGGCGGTCGCGGGGATGCCGTTGCCGGCCGGCGTCAGTGAGCCTGACTATGTCGGCGCGCTGCTCGGTAAAAGCGTTACGTTCACCCAAGCGGAAACCAACGATCTCTGGGTGCCGGCCAATGCGGAAATTGTGCTGGAAGGTGAAATCAGCCTGACGGAGACGGCGCTGGAGGGGCCGATGGGGGAGTATCACGGCTATCAACACCAGCAAGGCCATGAACAGCCGGTGTTTCATGTGCGTGCGGTGACGTTTCGCGATGACCCCATTTTGCCGATTTGCGTCGCCGGCACGCCGCCGGAAGAAAATCATACGATCTGGGGCACCATGATCTCGGCTCAGCTGCTGGAAACCCTGCAGAGCGCGGCCTTGCCCGTTGACTTTGTCTGGTGTTCCTATGAGGCGGCGACCTGTTGGGCGGTGGTCTCCGTCGATATCGAAAAACTGGCCGGAATGAATACCACCGCGGCGGATTTTGCCGGCAAGGTGGCGGAGGTGGTCTTCGGCTCGCATGCGGGCTACCTGATCCCCAAACTGATCCTGGTCGGCAATGACATTGATATTGTCGATATCGATCAGGTGGTTTGGGCGTTGGCCACGCGTTCACATCCGGCGCGCGACCATTTTATCTTCCCGGACGTACGCGAGTTCCCGATGGTGCCGTACCTGACGGAAGAAGACAAGGCGCGCGGTAGCGGCGGCAAAGCCATCATCAACTGCCTGTTCCCCGAGCAGTTCAGCGGCGTAACACGTGCGGGTACCGCCTCTTTCAGGCACTCTTATCCGGAACAGGTCAGGGCAAAAGTCGAGGCTAATTGGAAACAGTATGGATTCTGAAAAAAAAGGCACGCAGAGTGGCAGACGGGGAATGGGATTGCCCAATGGTGCGCTTTACAGGATGACGGAGGTGGTGCGTCACCGCGAAAAACGGCTGTCTGCGTTACTCGCTTTGCAAGGACTCAGCCTCCATGAGTGGCGCGCGTTGCGCATTCTCTACAGTTTTCCAGGCGACGTGGCCATGAGCGAGGTGATAGCGCATTCGCAGACCGATCGCACCGCGCTAGGCCGTACGATCACCCAACTGGTTAATCGGGGGTGGGTCGCGCGCTTCCCCGATCCGGAAGATAAGCGCGCGGTATATCTGCGCGTCATGCCGGCGTCTCGTCCCATTTTTGACCAGGCGAGGCAATGGGTGGCGGATTATGACGCACAGCTGATGGCCTGTCTGGATGATGCCGGGCTCAGTGCCCTGGATGACGCACTGCAACGCATGATGCTGTTCATCGAGCCCGCGTAGTCCGTTCCGGCGAAAGCCAGCGCCGTATTTCCCGAGTGACCTCATCGCGGTGTTGTACTGTTGCCCGCGGGTAAGGTAATTTGCTGAGGGCATGATGACTGAGGCAGGGGCCAACGGACATGAATGAAAGGATCGACTACCACATCGAGAAATACCACTTCGCGCCGCTGGATGAAGCCCCGCGGCTCGCGCGCCAGTGGAGCGAGGTGTTGAACGAGTGTCGCCAGACGCAGGCCGGGGCGGAACAGCGTCTGCGCATTGCGCTGCTCAACGTGGACTATGTGACCAGTTTCGAATTGCCGTTTCGCTTATTGCTGGTGCGGGCGCCGCAGCTGATTGCCGGCCTGCGCGATGAGCTGTCGATCAGTCAAAAAAATGTGGTGTTCAACGGTAAGCGCTTTGGCTGCGTTTACAGCCTGAAAAGCGATTTAAGCGACGTGCCTGAGGCCTTCCAATATGGCCTGTCGACCCGTATTCACCGAACTTCGGCGTCGGGCGTGGACGCGCTGCCTTACCGGGAAATCGCCAAAGCGCTCAAGGCGCCGCGTGAGCGGCTTAAGCTGGCGCTGGAGCAGGGGCTGCGCGTCACGGCGCTGGACGGACTGTTCTGGTTCGGCATACAGCGCATCGCCGCCGAAGTGCGCAGGCTAAGAAAAACCGGCATGACGATCGTGACGGCGGAAACGGAGATTTTCGACACCCTGACCGGCACGACGCGCAAGGTTCCGGTATACCGGTTGGCCGATCGTTAATGGCCGATGACTGGCGATTCATTATGCTGGTTTAAACCTGATTTCCGGTGGGGGACAGTCTGACCCCGCAGTGGCTTCCTCTTTTTCTACCCTCATTTCCTCGTCGCTCGATAAGAAAATAGGCGCGACTTCTTCTCAAACTCTCCTCATCGTTCGATCGGCTGCAGCACAACGCAAACGGCGGGCCGTCGTCGATGGCGGGTGTCACGATAGCGTCTCCGGTTGATGGAGCCGTTTGCTGTCCACCGTTGGCTTACAACGATGAAGATTTGAAGGAGAAGAGCATGTTGAAACGTTTTGCGTTGCTGTGCGGGTGCCTGTTCGGTGCCCATGCGCTGGCGGCCGGCCCCAACGCCAATATCAAGTATTACGGCTATGACTGGCTGGACTTTTATGAAACCGCCACGCCGTCTTTCAGTGCCACAGAGGCGCTCAAGGCGATTACCGGCACCGGCTTCAGTATGACCAATCTGAATGTGGTGCACACGTTGGCAAGTCTCAATCTGCCCGTTTGCGCTGGGGGGACTTGCGCCGTGAACATTCAGGCTGGATCGGGGGCGGTATCGGGCTCGCCGTTTATCGATATCTGCCCTGGAGCGGTCTCGAACAGCAGCTGCCAGGCCGCAGGTTCCTGGAATGCGATCTGGACGGTGGTCAAGAAGATCGCCGGAGCCAAATATAAGCCCGGCGCCATTTATTTTATCGATGAGCCGTTCGACGTTCCTGCCTTACAGACCGGGGGAAAATATGACGCTTACCAATACTCCAGCTATGTTTGCACCCTGCGACAGGCCATGCACGAGTACGGGGTCGCGATCCCCGTCTACACCATCTTGTCCTACCGACATGCCAACAACGCCGAATGGATCCGTGAAATACAGCAGGGCGCGCCCGCGACCGCGTGTCCGACCAATGTAAAAAGCACGCCAGATTGGGTTGGGGTGGATAACTACAACTGGTCGGTGGCGGATATGTGGAGTACCTACAATCGCCTGGCGCCGATAAGCGCAGCCGGACAAAAGTGGGTGTTGGTACCGCCTTCTACGGCATCGTTAGGAATGAACGACCAGCAACTGCATGCGCAAATTCAACTGTATTGGGATTTCATTAATCAATATCCGACTGCGCCCGTGGTTTACATCATGAACTGGCGGTTTGATCGCGCGGTCACCGAGAATCGCGCGGCCTTCCCCGAATCGACCGCCTTATTGTCTTTCATGGCGAACACGCTGCTCACCCAACCTTAAGCGAGCAAAAAGGAGGTTCACATCAGGAGCCTCCTTATGGATTGCACGGCTTACCGATAGGCTTCATTCCGCGCGATCGCGTATTTGCCGCTGCCCAGCAGCAGGATGGCGAGTCCGCCCATAAAGAACACCAGCTCGTTTTCAATGCCCCAGGCGCCGACGTCGGTGACGGTGAAGACCTTGCCGGTGCCCACCATCAAAAACGCCACCACCAGCGTGAGGGCGTAAACCCCTGCGGCGGGGCGGGTTAACAGCCCCAAAACGATCAGTATCGGCGCCAGGATCTCCCCAACATATACGCCATAGGCGATGAAGGCGGGCAGCCCCTGTTGTTGTAACGCATCGGCGATCCAGCCGACGCCATGCTGAACTTTCGCGACGCCGTGAAACAGCATCAGCCCGCCGAAGGTTAGCCTGAGCGCCAATTTGCCTGCGTCCGGGTGGTCAAAAAAGCGAGTGAATGCCGCATTGAGTGACTTAACCATGGCTTTTTCTCCTGAATAGGAATGATTTTCAATCAATATATCAGTCGGATGAATGCGAAAGCTGTTCTGGATCAGGAAAACGGCGGGCTTGGCGCTAAATCGCCGGACGAGGCCGGCGATGCGGCCTGATTTTTAGGCGGAATAACCTGTGCGCACGGGCCGAACCGGGGATGAGAAAAGTCATCGGCAGAGGTGGCCCGCCGCGTAGCCCATCTCTTTTCTGTATGTGTTGGCTACCCGATTTGCGTTTTCATCAAGGATTGTCAAAGGACAGGCAACGTAAAGATTCATAAGGTTTTTTTGCAGCAATGAAAAGGTGCGCGTTTTCGCTTTAATAACCCAATAGAGTTACCTTTATTTTTATTTTGAACCGCTAAATCATTAACGCTTTTTTTCGGCCTTTTTATTGGGAATTATCTTGCTTATTTTGCCTTGCGAAAGTTGATCCTGTGGGGCGTACGGCCAGTGGCGGGTTTTATTTTTATAGATTTTCTTATTTTTTGATGACAATTCAATGCCGAAGAGAATGAGGGAGATTGACTGAGGGGGTTATGAGGGGGGGGTAAATTCCCATGAACTATTTTTCCTGGCGTAAAAGTAATCGATTCAGTGCTGTTTTAAGTTATTGAATTGTTTGTTTTATGTATATTGATTTGTTATTTTTTTATTAAAAAAATAATATTTTTTCTTGATATTGGGTTTGCCTTTGCTAGTATCAAATTAGTGGTCTTATCAGTTAGGGAAACATTTCTTGTATATGGAACAGATCGCTGGTCTTAACACGGTTCCTGTCGTTGCAGCGCTTACGTGGTTATTTTGCCGTTATAGTAAATGATATCTCTAATGCCACTTTAGTCTGCGAGACTCTTTACCGCAGTGATGCTTTTGCCGCGGTAAGCCGTATGAGAACACACACGAAGGGGAATTGAATCTTAAATTATTCTGATCATTACCCTGAGTTAACTATAAAAGAATGATGCTTTATCCACCAGGCTGTTTGTGTACCAATAGGTATTCGGTGCACCACGGCGGAATGTTAATCTGTGCTTTAGCTTTAAAATTAATAATCAAAACTCTCGCCAAATTGTTTATTTTCACACCAGGTTTCGCATGTGTAAGTACTGAGTGCTGGAAATGAAAGTCACACTGCCATCGTCTTCTATTGATCATTGCGTGCTACCCGCTTGCAAGAAACGACTGGCTGTCATGGTTTTATGAAAAAATTTCACTATTTACTGTGGTTATCATTTGCTAATTAAATTATTTGTATCCAGTGGTATTACTGGAATTATCCTACCAAGGATGAAACGTTGTTTTTAGGGCAGTTTTTGATTTTTTTCCTATTCTTAGCTTGCATAATTATCGTTTGCAATTTATTGATTTTAAAAGGAAAAAATAAATATGTAAATGTAAAATAGTTTAAACCGATCACTGTGATTCTATTGATAGGTTCAATCTATTATTGTTGTTAATATTAATACATCTAAACAATTTGCGAGCTTGGTGACGACTAACTTACGCTAAAAGGACTCTGGGAAAGACTGGCGAACGTAAAAGCCCGCTTTATTAGGCTTTATGTTTCTAGTGCTGATTGAAAAGGATATCAGGCCATGAATGAAGTCATCTCAACGGAAGTGAATGGCGTCGAATTTGATCCACGATACAGTGAAATTGAATTCACGCTTTCGGAATATGACAGCCAAACCGATCCGCTTAATGCCGTAGACAATGCGCGTGATATCAATTGGCACGCCATTCGCGAGCAGTCTGCCGCGTTGCTGGAACAGTGCTTCGATTTACATGTCGTGCTGTGGTTTATGCGCGCCAATCTTCATATCGACGGTTTTTCGGCCTTCTACCAGGGCATTAAGGATATTGACGCCAAATATGCCGAGGAGGGCGCCACCATTTTCCCTCAGGCGGACATGGAACCCTCATCGGACAGCTTTCATGCGGCCGCATTAGGGTGGCTCGCCACATCGTCCTGTCTGCACGAAATCAAGAACAGCAAGATTTTTCCCGACACGCCGTTAACTACCGACGAGCTGCTGAATATGCGGCTTGACGAGCAGGAAGGCAAAAGCCTGCATTTTTCGGAGGTGGTAAAGGTGCTGGGGCAAGCCGACAGTTATTTTGCCGGCAGAAATCTGCCTTCGCTGAAAGAGCAATTGTCGCTGGAAATCGATGCGCTGGAGCGCGTCGAGAATTACGCCAATCTGCAGGCTGAAGATTATCGTTTGGACTGCCGGCAGGTACGCGACTATTTGAAACAGTTCAGCCGCCAGCTGGCTTCACTGGAACAGCAGGAATTGCCGGCTGAACGGGATGACGCGGAGATTGACTCGCCGGATGCTGACGCGCCTGTCGCCATGCCCGGCAAATATATCCGTTCCCGGCAGGATGTCATCTTGCTGTTGGATCAGGTTTTGGACTATTTCCAAAACTATGAGCCCAGCCATCCGGCCCCCATTCTTATTCGACGTTCACAAAAAATGATCGGTATGGACTTCGCGACGATTGTTGAGGAGCTTTTGCCGGAATCTCTGGCCTCGTTAAATCAATTGTCCGGGAAGTAATTTTTATCACAAAGGAGTTTTCCAATGGCTAAGGACTCAAGCTCTCAGAAATTTATCGGTAAAAATAACGCGCCGCGCGTGCAAATTGAATATGACGTAGAGCTTTACGGTTCACAAAAGAAAGTGGAGTTGCCCTTTGTTACGGGGGTCATGTCCGATCTCTCTGGGCATCGGAAAAAGCCTTTGCTGCCGATCGAAGAGCGGAAATTCCTGACCTTTGATCAGGACAACTTCAACGATCGCATGCGCGCCATCAAGCCTCGTCTGCAATTTTACGTAGAGAACACCCTGAGCGAAGACGATGCGTTGCTGGACGTGGAATTGGAGTTTGAATCGATGGATGACTTCACGCCTGGCGCCATCGCCAAACGGGTTCCGCAGATGCAACGCCTGCTTGAAGCCCGGGAGCATCTCACGGAGCTGATCACCTATATGGATGGTAAATCCAGCGCGGAAGAAGTGGTGAAGAATCTGCTGGAGAAACCCGATTTTCTGCATCGTTTGGTGACGGATGCGCGTAAAACGGTCGCGGATGCGGAACAGGATGTGCAGGATCCCGGCAATAAAGGAGATGAGGAATGAGAGCGAGGCAACGACGCTATTCGGCTAAGCAGCAGGCTACGGCAGTCGCTGAAGTTGAAACGCAGGACACGGAAAATGAGCTTGACGGTTTGCTCAAGCGTTCATTCCGGCCCAGAACGAACGAGGCTTCGGAAGCGGTTCGTCGGGCTATCGGCACGCTGTCCGAATATGCCAACAAAGGCAAGGTCAAGGTCAGCCAGGATGTCGTATTGACCATTGAATCGTTGATTGCCCAGATCGACGAACAGCTTTCGCAACAGATGAACAATATCTTGCACCACAAGGAGTTCCAGAAGCTGGAGTCCGCCTGGCAAGGTCTGAGTTATCTGGTCGATAACACCAACGTCAGCGAAACGCTCAAGATCCGGGTGTTGAACATCAGTCAGGATGAGCTGACGCGCAATTTGCGCCGCTATCGGGGCTCCGCCTGGGATCAAAGCCCGGTGTTCAAACAGATTTACGAACAGGAATATGGTCAGTTCGGCGGCGAGCCGTTCGGTTGCATCATCGGCGATTTTGAATTCGATCACAGCCCGATGAGCGTCACGCTGCTGACCGAGTTGGCGAAAATTTCCGCGGCGTCGCACTGTCCGTTCATTTCCGCCGCGTCGCCGTCGCTGCTGCAGATGAGCAAGTGGAACGAACTGGGCAACCCGCGGGATATCGGCAAGATTTTCACCACGCCGGAATATGCGTCCTGGCGCCGCCTGCGCGAAAGCAACGACTCGCGTTACCTGGTGTTGACGATGCCGCGTTTCCTGTCGCGTTTGCCTTACGGGGCGAAAACCAACCCGATCGAAGAGTTCGCTTTCGAGGAGTCCGTCAGGCCGGATGTGGATGATGATTTTTCCTGGGCCAACTCGGCGTATGCGATGGGCGTCAACATCAACCGCGCGTTCCATGAGTACGGCTGGTGTTCGAAGATTCGCGGCATCGAATCCGGCGGCTCGGTGGAAGAACTGCCCGCCTACGCGTTTCCTTCCGATGAGGGCGGATATGAACTGACGTGCCCGACGGAAGTGGCCATTTCCGATCGGCGCGAGCAAGAGCTTTCCGACGCCGGGTTCTTGCCCCTGGTCTATCGCAAGCATTCCGATTTCGCCGCTTTTATCGGTTCTTGCACCATGCACGCGCCGGCGAAATACGAGGATCCCGACGCGACGGCCAACGCCAAGCTGTCTTCGCGCTTGCCTTATATTTTCGCCACGTGCCGATTCGCGCACTATTTGAAATGCATCGTGCGCGACAAAATCGGTTCTTTCCGTTCCAGAGACGATATGCAGCTGTGGCTGAATGACTGGCTGATGAACTATGTCGATGGCGATCCTTCCGTATCGACCGAGGCGACCAAGGCGCGTCGTCCATTAGCCGCCGCCGAGGTGCGCGTTGAAGATGTGGAAGACGATCCGGGTTATTACCGCGCGCATTTCTATTTGCGCCCGCATTACCAGTTGGAAGGCATGACCGTGTCCTTGCGACTTGTATCAAAACTTCCGTCAGCCAAAAAAGATGGGAGCAGATAAGTTACGGCTGGTCATTGGTTTGGATATTGCCGACGTTAATTATTAAATGGCGTTGGTGGGAATTGATATTTCATTGAAATTTAGTGGCGCTGTTTTTTACGCTATTGCTATTTATTAATGGCTAATGGGTTCTCATTGTCGCTATTTCAATGATCGCGTAGGCAATATAACGACTTATCTGAATAGACTTTTCAATTAACGAAGTAGACCTATCAGTCAAGGAGACAAAAAATGAGCACGAAAGCTTTAGTAGACTATTTTTTGAAAATTGAGGGTGTTGATGGTGAATCACCCGACCAAACCTACCCTGGCTGGATTCAGCTGCAAGCCTGGCAATGGGCGGAAGAAAACGCCGGCCGTTGGGGGTTCGGGAGCGGCGGTGGTTCAGGCAAAGTCGAGATGAAAGACTTTGAGTTTCGCATGGTGAGCAATAAGGCTTCGCCGAAACTGTTCCTGATGTGCGCCACCGGCGAGCATATTCCTCAGGCAAAACTTGTTTGCCGTAAATCAGGCCAGGGTCAGCAAGACTTCATTGCCGTGACCTTCAGCAACTGCCTGGTTTCTTCATTCAAGACCGTGGGTAATATGCCGCTGAATTCCACCATCGGTACTGAAATCGATACCGTGCTGCCAACCGACGTTATCAAGCTGAATTTCGCACGTATCGAAGTTGAGTACAAAGAGCAAAACAATGATGGCTCCATGGGTGCGGTCATTAAGACGGGGTATGACCTCAAGCTTAATGCCCGTATCTGATCATTGATGTCACAACACTAATTGCAGGTTGTCTGCCCGCAGCGATTGCGGGCAGACATAAGCCTTATCGCGAGGTGTTAAATGAAAGCGTCATTGCCCATGCTATTCGATAAGCTCAGCGTGAGACATCAAAGCGCCAGCGCCGATAATTGGCGGCGTGTTTTGGTGCGTGATATCGAATTTTTACTGAATGACGCATCGCGCAGCGCTGATTTGAAACTTCATGATTATGCGCACAGCGAAAGTTCGGTATTGAATTATGGCCTGCCGTCGCTGAGCCAACGCATACCGATTAATACCGATCCGTTAACGCTGGCGAGACATATACAAAGAATCATTACTTCGTTTGAGCCGCGTCTGGATCCGAAAACGATTCGTGTGGTGCCTGTAGTGAATGAACGCCAATCGTATGTGCTGGCGATTTTATTCGATATTTATGGCACCTGCTCATTACCGGGTGACGAAATGCTGGTTAATTTGCGCATCGCTCTTGATTATTCCTGTGGCGCCGTACACGTATTTGATTAATAGGGGTGACTATGTTCAGTGAGCGCTTTCTCCAATTATATAATGATGAGCTGCGTTATTTTCGCGAGGCCGGTCGTCAGTTCGCCTCTTCTCATCCCCAGGTCGCCCAGCATTTAGGCATGCATATCGACGGCGTGCTGGATCCTTTCGTTGAGCGTCTGTTGGAGGGCTCCGCGTTCCTTTGCACCCGCATCCAGGAAAAGCTGAACAATGAGCAGCCGGAATTTGCCCTGCAAATGCTCTCACGCCTGGCGCCGCTGTGGTATACGCCGGTTCCCGCGATCGCCACCGTCGCGATTAAGCCCGATCTCTCTTTTCCCCAGTGGCACAGCCAGGTTGACCTGCCGCGCGGGAGCCGCATGACCCTCAACGATATCTCGCTGAACAACAAACCCGCCACGTTCACCACGGCGCGGCATATTAAAGTGCAGCCCGTTGAGATTTCACTGGCGGAATGTGAGATTTTGCCGCCGCACCATTTGCCTGACGGCGCCGCCAGACACATGCAGGATTGCTCGGCCTACGTCAGGATATGCCTGACGACGCACGGCGTGCTTCCCGTCTCGGAGCTGGATCTCGAGCCGCTGCACCTGACGCTGGCGGAAGATACGGTGCGGGCCAATCAACTGCTGGCCGCGTTGCTTAATCGCACCTTGCGCATCGTGCTATGGGCGAAAAGCGACGACCGGCCAATCGTCAAAGTCTTGCAGCCGGACAGCTTGCGCCTGGGCGGCGTCAGCGATGAAGAAGCCTTGTTGCCCACCGTGGTGGGGGAACTGCCCGGCAACCGGCTGATGCGCGAATACTTCGCCGCGCCAAGCCGCTTCTTCAGCCTGGAGCTGCATGGCGTGCAGGATTTTCTGCGCCAATGTGAACGCGTTCACGAGTTCGAGATCTTGTTCGCGCTGGAGCAACGCCCACTCACTCTGATCGGTCGCGTCAACGCCAGGGATTTTCATCTTTTCGCGACCCCGGTCATCAACCTGTATCGCCGCCATTGCTCGCCGGTGCTGCTGACGGATGAGCGCACGGAGCACCAGCTGGTGGTCGATCGTTTGAACACCTCGCTGTATGAGATACACAGCGTAAAACAAGTGAAAGGCATGCTGCCCGACGGCAACCCGGTGATTTTCTCTTCGCTGCAGGCCGACGTGCAGTACGACTGCGAGCGGGAGCCGGCCGGTTATACGCTGCACCGTCGCCGGGAGCCGTCGCCCTCCAAGTACAACAATCCGCACCTGCCCAACGAAGATACCTTCATCGCCATCTCGCCGGGCAAAAGCGGCATCGACATCGACGACATCACGTCGCTCAGCGTCGAGGCGCTGGTATGCGAACGGCATCTGGTGCCGGCGCACCTTCAGCAGCCGCATTTCCAGCTGGAAACGGCGATGCCGATCCACCAGGTGGAGATCGTCCGCTACCCGAGCAACCCGGTCGCGGTGCCGAACATCAGCCAGGCGTGGCAGGCGATTCAGATGCTGGCCTCCAATCCTTTGCGCCATGCGCGCCCCGACGTTCAGGATTGTTCGGCGCTGTTGCGCGACTGGCTGTCGTTGTTCTGCCATCAGGATGACTCCAGCCAGCGCAAGCGCATCGCCAGCATTAAAAACGCCTGGGTGGAGCACCATTTCGAACGCAATCAGGGGCCGGGGCCGCTGGCCTGGATCCGCGGAGCCGAGATCGCCGTCAACTTAAGCGCCAACCATCATGCCGACCACGGCGCCTATCTGTTCGGCAAAATATTGCACCACGCGTTGAGCCAATACGGCGACCTGAACCAAACGTTAAGCATGAAGCTGTTGCTGGATGGGGAAACCCACGCCGACTGGGGGGCGCTCTACTATGGCTGATATGTCGTTGATGCGTGAAACGGCGCTCTCGTTGGAACAGGCGCCAACGCCGGGGGCGCAGAGCGAAAGCGCGGGCCAGGCCGAAATCCGCGGGCTGTCCAATCGACAGGATTTTTTCGAGCTGCTGCGGCGTATCGAACGCGCGCAGCCGGATGCGCCGCGGCTCGGCGTCTCCAACGATCGCAGCCGCGAAAGGCTCTGCATTACCCAGCCGGCGGATATGGCGTTCGCTTCGCGTGAAATCGCCTCTATCGTGCAGCGCCCTAAGCAAGTGCTGATTCAGGCGCGGCATTTCGGCATGTTCGCCCCCTACGGCCCGCTGCCGATCCATGTGACCGAGCACGCGCGCACCGAAGTCATCGCCAGACGCAACCAGGCGTTCCAGCAGTTCGTCGGCATCGTCAGCCAGCGCTTCGCCGTATTGCACTACCGGGCCTGGGCGCAGCTGAAGGCGATGATCGGCCATGAGCATGACGATGACAAAAACCCGTTCTTGCGCCATTTGCGCCAGACGGTGGGCGTCGATACGGCGCTGACGGTGAACCCGCATATCCAGCGCCTGCGCGAGGCGTACCCCGGCACTTATCTGCCCGGTCGCCGCTCGCTGCGGCAGCTCAACAAGATGTTGGCGGCCTATTTCGCCGTTCCCATCACGATTACGCCGCGCTACGCCAAGTGGATCGACGACGGCAA
The DNA here is from genome assembly GCF_022678525.1 of Serratia sp. PGPR-27. NCBI lineage: Bacteria > Pseudomonadati > Pseudomonadota > Gammaproteobacteria > Enterobacterales > Yersiniaceae > Serratia > Serratia sp. PGPR-27. The sequence goes on from NZ_JALBYS010000004.1 coordinate 17,453, forward strand.
GCAAAGCGGCAGCCAAAAGCTGGGCAAGTTGGGCAGCACGCGCATCGGCAGCCGCTTTTTCGATGCCCAGTACGGCGCGCATATTCAGATCGGCCCGCTGGGGGCCCCGCAGTATCAGCAGTATCAGCGCGGCAGCCGGCGGCTGCAGGCGCTGGTGAGCATCTGTCATGACTTTACGAGCCATCAGTTGATGCTGGATGTCAGCCTGCTGATCGCCACGGAGCCGGGCATGGCGGCGCAGCTGGGCGGCAAGTCGCTGAGTAAAGACAGCTGGCTGAAACCTAAGACAGGGACGTTTAGGCAGCTGGTTTATCAATCAACAACTTAATATAAGGAAATTTAAGGTGTATCAACGAGAACGTCTTTTTTCGCGATTGGGCCACTTTGCCTATCAGTCGTTCGTCGAAGCGACCAAGCTGTGCCGAACCTTCAGGCACGAATACGTGGAGCTGGAACACTGGCTGAAAGTCCTGGTGGACAAGGAGCGCGGCGACCTGCCGCTGATCCTGGCGCACTACGCCATCAACAGTCAGCGCATCAGCGATGCGTTGGATCGCATTCTTCATACCTTGCCTAACCGCACGAATGCGGTGGTGGATCTGTCGACGCAACTGGAAACGGTGGTGGAAAGAGGGCTGCTGATGAGCCAGCTCGCCGAAACGCCGTCCGGCGGGGTGCGCACCATTCATATCCTGGTCGGCATTCTGCAGGATCCCACGTTGCAGCGCAGCCTGTACCGGCTGAGCGACGAGTTCAAAAAACTGCCGATCCCGCAGCTGTTCGACGATTATCCGGCGATTCTGGCGGAGTCCGTCGAGCATGAGGAAGAGGAAGAAGAGGTCTACAGCGCCCACGGCGATGCGCCGGAGGCGTCCGAGACGGTCGATATTCTCGATAAATGGTGCGCCGATCTGACCCGCCAGGCGCGCGACGGTGAAATCGACCCGGTGATTGGCCGCGAAGCGGAGCTGCGCCAGGTGATCGACATCTTGCTGCGTCGCCGGCAGAACAACCCGATTTTGGTGGGCGAAGCCGGGGTCGGCAAAACGGCGGTGGCGGAAGCGCTGGCCTGCAAGATAGCCCAGGGGCAGGTGCCGCCGCTGCTGCAGGGCGCCCGGCTGCTGTCTTTGGATCTGGGGCGCATGCAGGCCGGGGCGAGCATGAGGGGCGAATTCGAATCGCGCCTGAAAGCGCTGATCGACGCCATCGCGCATTCGGCGGTGCCGGTGATCCTGTTTTGCGACGAGGCGCATACGCTGGTGGGCGCCGGCGGGCAGGCCGGCACCGGCGACGCCGTCAACCTGTTGAAACCGATGCTGGCCAGGGGGGCGCTGCGCATGGTGGCGGCGACCACCTGGTCGGAATACAAACAGTTCATTGAGCCGGACGCCGCGCTGACGCGCCGTTTCCAGTACGTGTTGGTTTCTGAACCCGACGAAGAGAATGCGGTGAACATGATGCGCGCCATCGCCCCGCATTTTGCGCAGCACCACAGCGTCAAGATCCGCGAGTCGGCGCTGCAGGCGGCGGTGCATTTGTCGCTGCGCCATCTGCCGTCGCGGCAACTGCCGGACAAAGCCATCAGCTTGCTGGACACCGCCTGCGCGCGGGTGGCGCTGAGCCAGCATGCGCTGCCTGAAAAAATCGAGTCGCTCGAGGCCGGGTTGGCGGTGAAGCGCACCGAAATGAACGGCCTGCAGGAGGAAAGCAAATTCGACGATCTGGCGCTCAGCCGCATCACTGAATTGCAGCAGACCCTCAGCGATATGGAAGGCGAACTGGCTGCGCTGCGTCAGCGGCAGGCGCAGGAGCAACAGGCGGTCACCACCTTGCTCGACGCGGAGCGGCAGTCGCCGGAGCGCTTGCCGCAGTTGGCCTCCGAGCTGGGAGCCTTGCAAGACGACGGCCTGCCGTTGGTGTATCCGTGGGTGGATGACCGCGTCGTGGCGGAGGTGTTGTCGGATTGGACCGGCATCCCCACCGGCCGCATGCTGCAAAGCGATCTGGACAATGCGCTCAATCTCAATCAACTGCTGAGCCGCCAGATATTCGGCCAGCAGACGGCGATCGATGAAATCGCGCAGGCGGTGCGCATCTCCCGCGCCGGCATTCAGGCGCACGATCGGCCATTGGGCGTTTTCATGCTGTCCGGCCCGAGTGGCGTCGGCAAAACGGAGACCGCGTTTGCGCTGGCGGAGGCGATGTACGGCGGCGCGCACAACCTGATCGTCTTCAATATGAGCGAGTTTCAGGAATCGCATACCGTTTCCACCCTGAAAGGGGCGCCGCCGGGCTATGTCGGCTACGGCAAGGGCGGCAAGTTGACCGAGGCGGTGCGCCGCAAACCTTATTCCATCGTCTTGCTCGACGAATTCGACAAGGCGCATCCCGATATCCACGAGGCGTTTTATCAAGTCTTCGACAAGGGCGTGATGGAAGACGGTGAGGGCCGCATGATCAGCTTCCGCCAGTGTTTCATTTTAATGACGAGCAATATCGGCGCCGGCGAAATAGAAGCGACGCTGGCGGAAACTCCGGATCTGAAAACCGAAGCGCTGCGGCCGATGCTGCACGACGTGCTGGCGCGCTTCTTCCCGGCGGCGCTGTTGGCGCGCATGAACGTCATTCCCTACGTGCCGCTTTCTACCGAAGCGATAACCCATATCGCCACCAAACAGATTTCGCGTTTACAACAGCGTTTGCACAAAGAAGTGGGCGTGTCGCTGGTGCTGGAAGGCGACATTCCAGGCTGGATAGCCAAACGCATCAGCGCCCATCCTTCGCGCGGCAGAGCGGTCGAGTCGCTGCTGCAGCAGGCGATTTTGCCGCCCATCAGCAATGAAGTGCTGCAGCGCAAACGGACGGGACAGGAACTGCAGAATATCCAACTCATGGTCGAGAACGATAGTTTAAGTGTTTATTTCGACTGATTTTTAATTTGCCGCCGGCCCGTAAACGCGGGGCGGGGTTCGATATCGGATCAGAGAGGTTGTTATGCCTTTAATCGAAATTGATAACCCGGTGTTAGCCGAATTAAATGCGTTTCCACTCAGCTTCACCACCAAAGAAGGGTTGTCGAGCAACTCGCAATATACGCTCGAATTCGAATGTGAACAGGCGGACGTTGATTATGAATCTCTGCTGGGTCAAGGGATCAGCATTCAAATAGAAAGGCCGGATTTCGGCGCGCGGCCGTTTTACGCTTACGTGATCGGCGCCTCCGATTCGGGGCAGCATCAGGATAAGTTCGTTTATAAGCTGGAGCTGAGCACCTGGCTGTGGTTTTTGATGCAAAACCGCAACAGCCGCATTTTCCAGGATTTGAACGTGCTCGACATCATCGAGCAAATCTTCTCGCGCTACGGTTTTGCCGACTACCGTCTGGATATTCAAGGCACTTATCCGACGCGTGAATATTGCGTGCAGTTTTCCGAAACGGATTTCGCGTTTATCAGCCGCCTGCTGGAAGACGAAGGCATCTGGTATTACTTCGATCACGCCGAGGATAAACACACGCTGGTGATCACCGACCGGCAGAATTTCGACGATCTGGATTTCGGTTACGCCGTGTTGCCGTTCATGCCGGACAGCGAAGAAAACCGCGCCATCCGCGAAGGGATCCAGCGCATCCAGCGCTCCCGCAAAGTGCGCCCGAATGAAATCGTGCTGCGCGACTTTGACTTCCAGAACCCGCGCAAGAACCTGCAAACCAAGGTGGAAGAGAGCCGCCTCGGCCTGCAGAACACCCCGCTGGAGTGGTACGACTACGCGGCGGGTTATGTGGATACCGAACGCGGTGAAAACCTGGCGCGGCTGCGCCTGGAAGAAATGCAAAGCGACGGCCATCTGCTGTTTGGCGAGAGCAACGCCGTCGGGCTGATGGCCGGCAAGGATTTCTCCTTGATTTTGCACCCGGACGCCAACCGCAACCGCCGCTTCAAGCTGACCCGTTGCGACTATGTGTTCGTGCAAGACGGCCCGGACAGCAGCAGCGACGGCCGCAACGTCACCTGCCGTTTCAATGCGTTGAACGACGACGTGCCGTTCCGCCCGCTGCGCGAAACGCCAAAACCGCAGATGCCGGGCATCCAGAGCGCCACCGTGGTCGGCGCGCCCAACTCCGAAGTGCATACCGACAAATTTGCGCGCATCCGCGTGCATTTCCACTGGGATCGCTACAAAACCACCGAGGAAGACAGCTCTTGCTGGATCCGCGTGGTGCAGGCCTGGGCGGGGAAAGGCTGGGGCGTGATCGCCATGCCGCGCGTCGGCCAGGAAGTGCTGGTGACCTATGTCGACGGCGATCTCGATCGTCCGATGGTGACCGGGATTGTGTATAACGGCGACAACCCGCCGCCTTATCAGTTACCTGAATACATCAACTACTCGGGCATGGTGTCGCGTTCGCTGCGCTTCGGCAAGCCGCAGCATGCCAGCCAGTTGACCTTCGATGACAACCGCAACAACGAACGCGTCATGCTGCATGCCGAACGCGATCTGCAAACCACGGTGGAGCGCAACCAGGCCACCGAGGTGGGAATGGACAAGTTCGACATCATCCGCCGCACCTTTACGGACTGGTTCACCAACCACGTCTCTTACAAGGATTACGTCTTCAGCATTACCGGGTTTGACGCCTCGATTAAAGGCGTCAGCGCGTCGATGACCGGCGTCAGCCTCACCGCCACCGGCGTGAGCACCTCGTTCACCGGCGTCAGCACCTCGTTCACCGGCGTGAGCACGTCATTTACCGGCGTGAGCACTTCGTTCACCGGGCTGAGCACCTCGTTCACCGGGCAGAGCACCAGCTGCACCGGCGTATCAAACTCGATGACCGGCGAAAGCAACTCCTTCACCAGCATCAGCAACAGCATGACCGGCGAAAGCAACAGCTACACCACGGTCAGCACCAGCCAGACCGGCAGCAGCACCAGCTTTACCGGCGTCAGCGTCAGCACCACCGGATCGTCGACCAGCACCACCGGCTGCAGCATCAGCACCACCGGCAGCAGTGTCAGCACCACCGGCAGCAGCGTCGGCACCACCGGCAGCAGCGTCAGCAGCACCGGCAGCAGCGTCAGCAACACCGGCAGCAGCGTCAGCAATACCGGCAGCAGCACCAGCACGACAGGGGTGTCGATCAGCTATACCGGCGCGTCACTGTCCGAGACCGGCGTCGATTTGAAAAAAGTCGGGATGCAAAGCAAAAACTAACGAGGCGCGGCAATGAGAATCATACGGCCACAGCAATTGGTGGCGATTAAAGGAAGTTACCAGATCGGGACAGACAGCCGGCTCGGCATCAGCGTCGTGGCCGGGTGCTACCTGTCCCGGCCTGAACACTTCGTGAACGAAGCCGAAATCTGGGAGGCGTGGAAGCGCGTGCCGCTCAGCCTGCCGATATTGGATGTTGCCGAGCCGAAGCCGTTCGCCGAATACCTGATCGCCGGCCATGCCGGCATCGGTCAGCCGGTGAAAACGCTGAATGTCAGCGCCGACATCGGCGGGCTGAAGCGCCGTTGGCGGGTCGAGGGCGAGGGACGGCGCGGCGCGATGGAGGTGGAACCCTTCCTCAGCGTGCCGCTGGATCACACCTCCGCCTGGGGCGGCAAAGACAACAAGGAGAACCCGTTTGGCCGCGGCTGCAATGACGGGCTGCGGCCGCTGCTGATGACGCTGTCCGCCGAGGGGACCGCGCAGGAGCGCTCTCCGCTGGCGGCGCCGGCGCCGGTGCCGCACGAGTTTGCGCTGCGCAAGGCGCACATCGATAAGGTGGCGGGCCAGATCGCCGGCAAAGCCTATCTCGAGACGGCATTCCCCGGGCTGCCGGCCAATATCGATCGGCGTTATTTCCAGATGGCGCCGCCGGCGCAGTGGTTGCCGGAAGCGGCGTGGCCGGATCGGGTGCCCTTCGAGCTGCAGGGCGTCGGCGCGCAAAGCGAGGCGATTCGCGGCGAGCTGCCGGCGGTGCGCGGACGGGCGTTCATCCGCCGTCACGATAGCGACAGCCTCGAGGAAATCGAGCTGCAGCGCAAAACGCTGTGGTTCCTGCCCGACAGCGACATCGCTTTGCTTATCTTCACCGGCAATGCGCCGTTGACGCATCTGCTGGACGAGTCCATCGAGTCCGTCATGCTGGCGTTGGATCGCTGCGATGCGCCGCGCTCGTTCGACTATTTCCAACAGGTATTCCGCAAGCGCAGCGACGATGACGCCTCGCCCTTTGAGTTTCTGTTTGATCCGGATCTGATGCCGGCGGAGATGGGGTTGAACGTCATCCAGGCGGTGTCGGATCACCCCAGCGACTTGCGTTACGATCCGTCGCCCACCTCTCTGGGCGATTCCGCCGTGTTCTATCGACGCATCCGCGAGGCGATCGCCTTGCACCAGCAACAAACGTCGGCGGAGCCGGCTTCCGTGACGCTGCCCGATTTGCCGGATCTTCCCGCCGAAGACGGCAATGACGCGTTTTTCCCCGATAGCGCGACCGTGGAAGGAAAGACCTTCAGCGGTTTACGCTGCGAGGCGCTGTTGGGCAGGCATTTTCTGCAGTGCCGCTTTGAGCGCTGCGATTTCTCGCAGGCTTCTTTTGAGAACTGCACCTTCGAAAACTGCGTTTTTGATGGGGTCAACCTGACGCAGGCGGCGCTGCGCCAGATCCGCATGATCTCGTGCACGCTGCAAAAGCCGTTGCTGGCGGAAAGCGTGTGGCAAGAGGCGGTCTTCGAACGGGTGACGCTGGCGGAGCCTCAGGGGCAAGGCCTGCGCGCCGACCACGTGAAGCTGGATAACTGCGTTTTCGAGCGGGGCGATTTCACCGCGAGCCGCTTTGAACACGCGGCGATCGGCAACGGCATGTTTAATGGCGCAACGCTGATCCGCGCGCAGTTTCTGCAAGGCGAGCTGGACGCGTGCGTGTTTAACCGCTGCCTCGCCGAAGAGGCGGTTGCGCTGGAGATGACGCTCACCAAAAACTCGTTCCTTGGCGGCAACTGGCGCGGCGTGCGGTTCGAACGCTGCCGTGTCGAGAGCCTGACGGCGGGCATGCAGGCGAACTTTTCCCACGCCGTGTTCAGCGATAGCTGTTTCACCAAAGTGGGATTGAAAGCGGCGCGTATGGAGAGGTGCCAACTGCAGTACAGCGTTTTCACTGAATGCAACTTTGACGAGGCCGATCTGACGGCCTGCGCGATCGCCGGCTGCGATCTGGCCGGCGTGCGGTTTAAAGACAGCCTGTTGACGCACTCACGTTGGCAAAACAGCAGCGCTCAGCAAGGCCTGTTTTATAACGCCGATCTGCGCGATGCGGCATTTGACCAGTGCAATCTGGCGGCGGCGCATCTGGCGATGACCTGGCAGGACGCCGGCACGCGGTTCAGCGGTTGTCTGCTGGAGCGCGCGTGTTGGGTGCCGCGCAGAATCATTCATGGGGACTATGCGCATGAAAACTGAAAGCCGCGTGATCCAACAGGCGCTGCCTGACCGAGAGGCGATCGAACTGGAGGTCGCCCAGGCGGTGGCGCAGACGCCGCCCATGCCGCGGATCTTCAAGAAACGCCGGTTCCACGATCGCGAGCTGAAAGGGTTGACGCTGAGCGACTGCTTTTTCATCGACTGTCATTTCGAACGTGTCACGTTTGAAGGTTGTGATTTGCGGGCGGTGCGCTTTGAGGGCTGCACCCTGCAGCAGGTCAACGTGGTCGGTGGCAGCCTGATGCGCCTGTCGTTCAACGAATGCCGGTTTGACAACCTGACGCTGCAACAGGGGCTGCTGTGCAATTTGGCGTGCAACGACACCGCGCTGCAGGGGTGTTACGTCGGCGATTGTCTGCTGGATGACTGCGGTTTGATCCGGTGCGAGGTCAACGGCGCGGAAATTGAACGCAGCAGCCTGGGGCATCTGGCGGTGCAGTCCAGCACCCTGACCAACCTGATGTTTCATCAGGACGTGATACAGGACGCCAACTGGTACGCCTGCCAACTCACGCAGTGCCTGTGGCAGGCGTCGACCCTGGATCGTCAGGTGATGGGCAGTTGTCAGCTGGAGACGTGCAGCTGGCAGACGATCGCGGGGCAGGCGCGCATCTGGTTCACCTGCCGCCTGTCGGGCTGCACTTTGGCGCAGCTACAGCTGCAGGGCGCCAGTTTTCACCGCAGCGAGCTGGAGGGGTGTTCGTTCGCCGACAGCGATCTGACCTCGGCGATCTTCGCCGAAGCGCAGGTACAGCGCTGCGATTTCGAACGCGCGACGCTGACCCTGGCGCAGGGGCAGAAGGCCCGGTTCAGCGAATGCGCGATGGGCGGCGCCAACTGGGGGCGCGCCATCTTGCCGCAAGCGGAATTCAGGGCGTGCGATCTGGCGTTAGCCAATCTTGAGCAGGCCGAACTGCGGGAAGCGAACCTGATCGAACAGCCGTTGACCGCCGCTCAGCAACAGAGCGCTCGCCTGCATGGCGCGCAGCGTCATCGCGCCGAAAACGTGCCGCTTACCGCCGATCCGTTCTTGAGTGCGATCGACGCCTGGTATGCGCATCAACAACCGGGGCCGCGGCAACCGTCGTATCAACGGCCAACAGGAGTAAGCAGATATGTATAAATCCAGAAGAGAGCATCAGAAAGTCTATGCCAACGCCAGGGTGACGCCTTTGCAGTTGGTGCGCAGCGCTCCGCTTCCCGAACAAGGGGGGCGCAAGGTGGTGACGCTGGCGGCCGACGCCAACGGCAGTCTGTATGTCGACGGCATGCGCGCTCATTGTCTGGCGGTCGCCACCAGCTGTCTGGTTCAGCCGCTGGCGGGCGATCGCGTTTGCGTCATCGCCGACGGCGACAAGTTGGTCATCACCGAGATCTTGTCGCGGCAACAGGCGAACGCCGTCATGACGCTGGACAGCCGCTGCGCCAACTTGCGCATCGTGGCGCCGGAGATCGAGCTGCAGGGCGGCAAGCGGCTGACGCTGCGCAGCCCGCACTTCACGCTGCTGACGCGCAGCAGCCGTTGGGTGGCCGAAACGCTGCACCAAATCTCTCAACGCCTGTTTGTGCGCAGCAAGCACGCGAGTCGGCGGGTGGAGGAAACCGACGAGGTGCTGGCGAAGCACATCATTCAGGATGCGCGGCAATCCCTCGTCATCAACAGTGAAATTGGTTCTCTGAAGTCTTCGGCGGTGCTGAAGATCGACGGCGGCCAGATACATATGGGGTAACCATTATGACCGCAGCCAATACCAACGCGGGCGGGATCGGCTTGGCAAGCTGTGACCCGATGATTCCGGCGCCGGGCCCGAACACCTCGCCCAACAACACCGGCATACCGAACGTGCCTAACTATTTCATTTGCGGCGGCAATGAACAAAATCTCGGCACCGTTCGCGTGGCCACCATCGATTCGGGTGGGGTGATCGGCGCCGCCTCGGGAACGCATTCGGCCCAGGCGCAGCCGGTGCAGGGATCGGGCAAGTATTTCTCCGGCGGCATGCCGGTCACGCGGTTGGGTGATTCCAGCACGACAAACAATAACAACATGGTCGCCACTCAGGTCGCGCCGAGCCAGACCAAATGTTTTGTTAATGCGTAGGAGTTCAACATGGTGAAGACGCTTCGGGGAGTCGCGGCAGGGGGACTGTTGGCGGTGGGGATGCTCGGCGGATGCAGCTGGTTTTCTCACGACGAGGCAGCGGACGCGGGGCGTCGGTTGCGGTTTATCGACGTCGAGGTGACCGCCAACGACAACGTAAACCCCAATGCGGCCGGCGAGGCGCAACCGGTCAAGGTATGCGTGATAGAAACCAATCGCTCGGGGTGGATGCCCGAGGGGATTGGCGACGGCGCTCCTTGCCGCGAGACGGCGCCGTCGGAAGGGGCGCTGAGCCGGCACCAGAGCATTTTGCAACCGAGGGAGACGTTGCGATATCGCTTTGAGGTGCCGGCGGGGCAAGAGCGATGGGTCGTCGTCGGGGCGGAGTTTCAGCAAATCAGCGGCGTGTTGCCGCTCGCCGAGCAAAAGTCCCCTGCGCAGGCTGATTCGCAAATGAAGGTGATGGTGGGGATGACGTCACTCAGCATAGTGACTAACGACAAAATGGATGAATGACATGTTACCTAAACAACGCGTCGCCTGGGTAGAAGGCATGTTGATGGAACCGCAGCATTTCCAGCAGCAGGAACGTTTTTTCGAGCACTTGATTGAAGCGCGCTTGCGCAGCGTCGAAACCTTCACCTGGGGGTTCCTGACGCTGGAGATCGACAACGGGCTATTGGAACAGGGCAAGTTTGCGCTGAAGAAAGCCAAGGGCGTTTTCCCCGACGGCACGGCGTTCAGCATGCCTGAGGATATTCCGCTGCCGCCGCCGCTGGTGCTGGGAGAAGGCTGCCAGGGGAAAGTGGTGTGCCTGTCCGTGCTGATGGACATCGCCGGCAATGCCCAGATCGATCTTATCCAGGATGCGCGAAAAAGCAGCCGTTTTCGCACCATGGACGCCGAGGTGCCGGATCGCAACCATGGCGTCAGCCTGGAGGGAACGCCGCGCGTGTGCACGATGCAACTGGGCAGCCTGGTGACGCGGCTAAGCCTGGAGGACGCGGTCAGCAGCGCGGAAAGCGTGCTGCCGGTCGGTTTCGTGCGGGAGATCACCAGCGATCGTCGGGTGCTGCTGGATGAGCGCGCCTTGCCGCCGATGCTGGATTTCCGCGCCATCGGCTGGCTGCCTGCTTTCACCACCGAATTGCTTGGGCTGATCAGCCAGCGTCTGGAGTCGGTTTTCCGCCCGGACGTGCATATGACGATCGGCGGGCTTTCCGAGCTGCTGGAGTTGCTGTTGCTGCAAACCTTGAGCGAGTTCAATTTGCGCATCAGCCAACTGCTGGCCAGCCCGCAGGTGCATCCTGAAACCCTGTTCGACACGTTGCTGAGCCTGCTGGGGCGGTTCAGCATCATTCCCGGCGGCGAACGCCTCTGGGATCGGGCCGATCTGGTGTATCTGCACGATGAACCGCACAACTGCTACTTCCAGCTGTTCGCCTCGATTCGCCGCGCGCTGTCGCTGGTGATCGAAGCGCCGGCGGTGGCGTTGCCGTTTGTCGATCGCGGCGACAGCATTTATCTGTGCCCGAACGATTCGCAGCTGCGCCTGGAAAAACTGGTGTTCGCCGTCAGCTGCGGTTTGTCCATCGAGCATCTGCGCTCGTATTTCCCCGCACAGGTCAAACTGGGGCCGGTCGAGAAAATCATTCAGCTGATCGATCTGCAATTACCGGGCGCTCGCTTGCTCCCGATGGCTTCGCCGCCACGGCACATACCGTATTACCCGAACAGCATCTATTTCGAGGTTGATCATGCCGACCCGATTTATAAGGAAATGATGGCCGGCTCGGCGATGGCGCTCAGCATTGTGGGTGATTTCCCCGACCTGCGTTTTGACGTCTGGGGATTAAGGCAAGGGAGGGTGGGATGAACGAATTTGAGAGAAAAATACGCGAGGCGATGGCGGTAACGCGCAACAACGCGACGCCGCGCCTTCCCGCGTCCGGCTCTGTGGGCAAAACGACGGCGGAGATCGCCGCGCTGTCCTTCGGCGCGCGGGCGCTGGCCGCCAAGCTGCGGCCGGGAAGCGCCGGGGTGGCGACGCCCCCCGAACCCAAGCCTTATGAGGCTGAAAGCGTTGCGCCGGAAAGCAGCGAGCCCGCGCCGGGCGAGCGCCCGGCCGAGGCCGCGCCGACCTCGAGCGGGCTGTTCGGCCGCGCCGCGCTGAGCAAGCCCGGCGTGATGATGGGCCATTGGGACAACCCGCTGATCGCCGCCGCCATCCCGGTTCTGCTGCAGGTGGAGCGGGTGCGCGATCAGAAACAGCTGAATCCGGGCGCGGTGCGCGCGCAGATCGTGCGCGAGATCCAACAATTCCAGCAGACGCTGCTGGCGGATCACATCGCGCCGAGCGATGTGGACAAGCTGGCCTATCTGCTGTGCTCCTACGTGGATGAGTGCTGCATGAGTACGCTCGAATCCGGCGAACTGAATCTCAGCCTGCTGGTGGAGTTTTATCGCGACGCCTGGGGCGGGGAAAAGTGCTTCGAGCACCTGCAGGCCTATCTGGCCGCCTCGCCGCGCAACAAGGCGATCCTGGCGTTTTACGATCTGATCCTGTCGCTGGGCTTCGAAGGGCAATATCACGTGATGGAACGCGGCGCTGTGCTGTTGGCCGATGTGCGCAACCGTCTTGACGGCTATCTGTATAGCCAGAACCCGACGCAGACGCTGGCCGATGCCGAGCCGAGCAAAGTGGTGCGCAAGGCGACCCGCATCACGCCGCTGAAGCTGCTGTGCTACGGCCTGGCCATCGCGCTGCTGGCGTATGCCTCGGCCGCCTGGTATCTGCACGATCAGTCCCGCGCGCTGCGCAACGCCATTTTGGCCTGGACGCCACCGCAGCCGCGCAAAATCAACATCATGGAGACGCTGCCGCAGCCGCTGCCGCAAATCCTCAGCGAAGGGTGGCTGGAGGTGCGCGCCGATCCGCGCGGCTGGCTGTTGATCTTCACCTCCGACGGCGCGTTCGCCACCGGGCAGTCGAAGCTGTCGGAAGAGTTTAAAAAGAAACGCAACATCGAGCGTTTGGGGGAAGCGCTGGCGCCGTGGCCGGGCGATCTGGAGGTCATCGGGCATACCGACAACAAACCGTATCGCAACACCTCCAACAACTCCAACCTGAAACTGTCCGAGGCGCGCGCGCAGACGGTGGCCGACAAGCTGCGCGAATCCTTGGCCAACAGTAAATACAACCGCACCGTGACATCGGTCGGCAAGGGCGATCAGGAGCCGCTGGACGACAACGCGACGGAAGAAGGGCGCCGCCGCAACCGCCGCGTGGACATCCTTTGGAAAATCGGCGAGAGGGAGATGGCTTCACCGTCTGCAACGTTAAATCAGGCAGGGGTAGCCGCCGAGGTCCCCGAGGATAACTAAGACATCCGCCGGCGTAGAGATAATAAGGAAATTATATGATACGTAGATCATTCATATTGGTGATTGCCTTGCTGCTGTGTGCGGTGGTGTGGTGGATTGGGCCGTTGATCGCCATCGGCACCTATCGGCCGCTGCTGTCGGTCTGGGTCAGGGGCATCATCATCGCGCTGATCCTGTGCTGGGCGCTGTGGCCGTTCGTGGCGACGTTCTTATCCTGGGTGTTCCGCCACGCGCGAGCGCCGGCCCCGGCCAAACGCAAGACCGCCCAGCGAGATCGCGTGACCTCGCGCTTTTACGACGCCTTGCGCACCTTGCAGTACGTCGGCACGGCAAAGCAGCGCACCCCTTGGCAGCGCTTCAAATACCGCCTGACGCGCCGTTACGTCAGCGAAAAGCCGTGGTTTCTGGTCATCGGGCCGCCGGGCAGCGGCAAAACCTCGCTGATCGGCGAAAGCGGCGAACGCTTCTTGCTGGCCGAGCACTATGGCCTGCAGCAGACGGTGGACGTCGGGCCGACCCAGGATTGCAACTGGTGGCTGGCGGAGAATTCGGTGTATGTCGACACCTCTGGCGAATGGCTGCAGTTGAACGGCCTGGGGGAAGAGGGCGCCAGGGCGCGCGACACCCTGTTCAAACTGATCCGCCGCCATCGCCGCCATCCGGGCATCGACGGCATCATGCTGTGTCTGGATGCGCGTTGGTTGCTGCACGCCTCGCTGACGGAGAGAAAGTCGGTCGCCGACGCGCTGCGCGTGCGCCTGCTGGAGATGGCCTCGTGGTTCCGCAGCGAGCTGCCGGTCTATCTTACCATCAGCCACCTCGATCAACTGGTCGGCGGCGAGACCTTCCTGTCGATGCTGGGCGACGATCTGTTGCAAAAAGGTATGGGCTTCAGCCTGAACCGCGCCGAACAGGGAGAAACCCCCTTCGAACAGTATGAAACCCTCTACCGGGAGATGGTGGCGCGCGTCAGCCATCACGTGCTCGAACTGTTGCACGATGCGCCGGACGGCCAAAACCGCCAGCAGCTGCTGTTCTTCACCGAGTCGCTGGGGTCGCTGGGCAACCCGCTGTATTCCCTGTTAGAGCAGATCTTCCCGCAAACGCCGGTGGGCTACGCCTGCCATCTGCAGCAGGTGTGGCTGGGCAGCACCATCGCCTTGTCGCCGCAGGGGGCGATCTACAACGCGGAAGCGGCGGATATCTATGAAGCTCGCCCGACCGGGCGCATTTATCACCCGGAGCTGGATTACGCCCGGCAAGAACGCGGGGTGATGCAGCAGTCTTCGCACGCCAGGCCGCTCGGCAGCCGCATGAGCTCCCTGGGCCGCTATGTGCTGGTGCTCATTCTGTTGGCGGTCTCGTTTAATCTGCTGGCGATGCGTTACCTGTGGGAGAGCGATTACATCTCCTACATTGCGGCGCGCTTCGATGAGACAAAACGCATCGTGCGGGAAATTCCGGTGACTAACCGCGTCAGCGACGATGTCATTTCCGCCTATGAGCAGCTGGGCTACATGAACGCGCAATTGGGCGGCGAAGTGTCGCCGGTGCCGAATCCCTATTTCGAGCACAAGCTGATCAACAGCGCGGCGCAAAAAACCTACCAACGCCATTTGCTGCAGATCTTCTGGCCGGCGGTGGAAAACTATATCGCGGACGAACTCAAGAATGACGTCTCGGCGTCCAACAAGGACGTCTACGGCACCCTGAAAGTGTACCTGATGATGGGCGAACCTTCGCATCGCTCCGCCGAAGCCTTGGTCGACTGGTTCATGGCGCGCTGGGAAACCTTTATGCCGCAGGGGTACACCGATATGAACAAAGGCATCTTCGCTTACCATCTGCGGGAGATGTTCTCTTTGCCGGACGCGCCGGTCATGAAGATGAACGGCGACCTGCTGCGCCTGGCGCGGGTGAAAGCGATGAACATTCCGATGCAGGTGCGGGTGGTGCGCCGCATCGAAGAGAAACCGCTGCCGGCGGCGATCAACGATATTTCGTTGGCCGACGCCGCCGGGCCGAACGTCTCCTTGATGCTGCGCCGCAAGAGCCAGGCGACGGTCACCGATACCGCCGTGCCGGGGTTCTATACCCGCGCCAGCTATCGCGACGTTTTCCTGGCGCAGCTCGATGACGCCGCCAAGGACATGATTGAAGAAGAGTCCTGGGTGCTGCGCGACAGTGGGGAAGGGAAAAACGCGGTGAACTCGCTGGCCTCGGCGCAGAAGCTGGCCGACGAGGCGAGGAAGCTTTACCTCATCGAGTATGCCGACAAATGGGATGCGTTCATGCGCGACGTGCGCGCCCGGCCGGTCAACGGGCTTGAGGATGCGGCGATCCTGGCGCGTCAACTGTCCGATCCTTCTTCTCCGCTGGCCAATCTGGTGCGCTTCGCCGCGCGCGAAACCAGCATGACCGGCACCAACCAGGGCGATGCGGCAAGCTGGTTCGATCGCCAGCGCAACCGCATCGAGCAGCAGCGGCGCGACATCCTGGGCGAGATTTCCGGCGAGCGCGCGCGTTTTCGTCTCACGCCGGAACGCGCGGTGGAAGATCGCTTCGAGCTGCTGCGCCGTCTGGGCTATCAGCTGTTGCAGACCACCAACGCCAGCAACGATCCGCTGAGCCGCAGTTTCGAAGCGCTGTACAGCCAGTTGACCACCTTGTCCACCTCGCTGCGCGGCGGCCAGGTGGTGCCCGCCGGAGGCACGCTGAAGCGTCTGCAGTTGGATGCGGCGCGCCAGCCGGAACCGGTGCGCAGCGTGATGATGGATCTGTTGCAGGTCGGGGACAGCCAGACGATTCAGCAGAGCCAAAAGAACCTGAGCAAAGGCGCTTCGTCGCTGGCCTCCGGCTTGTGCAAGAGCAGCATCAGCGGGCGTTATCCGTTCTCGCGCAACGCCAGAGCGGAGGTCGGCATCGAGGACTTCTCGCGCATGTTTGGCCAAAGCGGCGCGATGCAGCAGTTCTTCGATGAGAACCTGGCCCCTTATGTGGACGTCAACGCGCAGAAATGGAATGCCAAACCGGGTTCAGAGGGGATCGTCAATGCCAGCACGCTGGGCGCGTTTGAAAATGCCCGGCTGATCCGCGATACCTTCTTCACCGCCGGCGACAAGCTGTCCTTCTCCATGTTCATCAGGCCGTTGTCCCTGACGCCGACCATTACGGAAGCGACCCTGGATATCGACGGGCAGGTGATTAACTACAGCCATGGTTTCAGCCAGCCTACCCGTATCGATTGGCCGGGCCCGAAAGGCGGCAGCTATGTTCGACTGACCTTCCGCACCGGCACCGGCCAGATCCAGGTCGCCAGTTTCGACGGGCCCTGGGCCTTGTTCCGGATGTTCGACGCCAGCAATCCCGTGCCGCTCGCCAGCGACAGACGAGAGCTGACGATGTCGATGTCGTCGGTGGTGGGCGTGCTCAAACTGGAATTGCGCTCGACGATGAAAGATTTCCCACTTTGGTCACGGGCGTTGCGAGGATTCTCGTGCCCGAAAGCGATGTAAACACAACCGTAAAGAGGTGATAAACATGTTAGATCCAGCCAAAATTTTAGAAACCATGAAGGCCGGCGGCAATTTGGGCACCAACTCCCAATCGTCACTGAGTCAACCGTTTATGCAAGGCGTCAGCAATATTCAAATGTCGGGGCCGGATGCGGCCAAGTCGGTCATGAGTAACGTGACAAAATCTTGCGATGATATGTTCGGCAATATGAAGGGCATTTTTAATGGTCTGCAATCGAATGTGAACGCACATCAAAAAATGCAAACGGGCGAGCAGCCGAAAGATTTTAATGTTTCCATGGACGATCTTCGTCCGGCGATTGCGAAAGGGTTCCCGCACGAAATGGCGGACTTCTTTTCCAAAGTGCCGAAACTGTAATCAACAACTCGATGGATAAAATACCGGGAGGTGGAAATGCCTCCCGGCATTCACAAGGAGTGGTGCGATGATCTATGACTGGATGCTCAAAAACGCCAATAAACGCATGGGTTTTTTTATCATGGTGATACCCAGCTTGTTTTTTTGGATATTGGTTTTTCTGACCTTATCTATTTTTTGATTCTTTGAAGTAAAAAAAAAAGCACCCGCGAAGGTGCTTAAAATGAAGCGAATTAAAAAATAGGAAGGGATGATTATGAGTTGTTATTACAGTTTAGAGATGATCTGCAATCCGCTGGAAATCAGCGCATCGACAGCCAGACCAATACCTTTACCGATGGTGCCGACAACGGTTTTGGCATCCGGGTTAACACCGGCAATCGCGGAAATGGTATCAATACCTGTACCTACCGCACTGCCAATCAGTGTGCCTACGTCACCAAAAAAACCAGCACCGTTAACTTGTTCAATTTCTACTGCGGATAGTTCTTTCATGATTGAAACTCCTTTTTCAGTTAGCCCTTTACTTCAGGCCATTTCATTATTGCAAATCAGGTCATTTTTTCAATAAAACTCGCGTTGTTTTTTTATACTATTGTGTTTTTTGTTAGATTGATTTTGCAGCGTTAGATTATATATTGCCGAAGTCTGGATTGTTATATCTCACTCGCCTTGAACGGCGGCGGTTTTATGAGGTTATTATTTTAAATCGGAATGATATATACCAGAAGGGAGACCTTATGAAGGTATTGACGACGCCGGAAAGACCTTTCCGGTATGATGAGCTTGCGGATAAAATTATCCGCGAGGCCAGGAGCCGCTTGGGGTGCGCCGTTTTGCGGTTTTTAGACTGCATGATCCTGGGTTATGGCCCGCCGGTGATAGTCTTTGATATCTATAATAATCACGGTAAGTTGCAAACGTTCAAAGTCATTCTTCCTCTTGGGAGCGACAAGCAGCTAAAAAAAGATCACCTCGGATTGGTTTCCTGCCTGGAGGCCAAAAAGCTGATGAGGATCAAAAAAATATAATTCATCCTGCTCGTCAACGATGCCGCGTTATCTCTCTGCGCTGCGCATCACTCCTGAAAAATCTTTAATCCTACCTGGCGTTTCTTGCGTGGGCGGCCGATGGGTTCGCCTTCTTCTTTTTTGTTGCCGTCTACATGAAAGGGCGGGAATCACTTACTGCCATAAAGTGTAGCTTTTTTTTATGCAATTTTTTTACAATAAAATGAATATGGTTATACTCTGTTTAATAGGGTCTGCGATGATCCCGCCGCCACGGGCGAAAAAAGCATTATCCTGCCTTTATCATAAGTAAATTCCTAATGCATAAACGGATTCTCTTAACAATCAATGCCGCGCAATGTTATGTTCTATATTATGTGTTTTTTCGATATTTATCTGGATATATTGCGCTCTTGGAGTAAAATTAACGTATCAGAGAAAAATCTTAGCACCGTGATGCTGATGGCAATGATGCCTTATAAATATATCTTACGATAACAATTTCCCTTGCGAAGCGCGGCAGCTTACCGCGTCTTGCTTTTGTATGCTCTCCAGGGCAGATGAGTTATATAACCCTATATAAAATGCACTTTTGCGAGGCATGGCTTTTTTTGCTTCGCCTATAACGCTTTTTTATTAAAAAGCACGTTAAAACAAAAAATAATCACAGCAATGATATTGCAGTAAGGAGAGTGAGCAAGCGTAGTCAAAAGGGAGGTTTGTTAATGGAGCGCGTCAATATCGCTATTGTGGATAAAAATCAATTCTTCAAGCTGGGGTTGAGTCTTGCCTTGCAAGAAGGTTTTCTCACGAATGGCATTAAGGCCAAGATCACGGGAGAAGAACGTGCCAACATCATATTCAGGGCGCCGGACAAGCGGGTGTCCATAAATTTTTGCCATACCCAGCTTTTGCAGGGCAACTTTTCTTCTATTCCGCTCTATTTTTCAATATTGGAGCATAAAAAGACATTCCCTAAAATTCATTGCAATTTGGAAGCCGGAAGTATTACGCGCAAAGACAGCGTGGCGGCGATCGTGGACAAGGTCATGTTCTGCTATCGCAAGAAAAATAGTTTGGTTTCAAGCTATTGCCCGCGTTGCCGTACCCAGTTGACCTTTAGCGAGGGGAAAGTGTGCCGTTTGATCCATTTGGGCTATTCACAAAACCAAACGGCGATGTTGCTCGGCATCAGCCCGAAAACGGTGAGTATTCATAAACGTTCGGCCATGAGAAAACTGAACATCGATAATAATATTGAATTCTTGCGCTGGTTAAAAATGCACAGCGACTCTTGTTAATCAGGGAAAGGAAGCGAACGGTCCGGCGCCGTATTATAAGCGGCGCTGAGCGGTCATCTTTTATTGATTTCCGCCCGGCATGGAATCGGTTTTATAGGGAGATAAAACATGGCTGTCTTTGTGAGGGAAGCGGTTTCTCATAATCATTTCAAATTATTGCAGGAACTTTATGGCAGAGATTTGGGCGGGGAGCGTTTCCTGCACTGGAAGCATTTGCTCGATCCGCATTGTGGGGCGCCGATGGAAAAAACGGGCATATTTTACAAGGATCAAGAACGTTATCTCGGGATGTTTGTATCCAGTTTTTATCCTTTTAAAATCAATAAATTGTCTTTTAACGTCAATATGCTTGGCGATCTTGGGATCCACCGTCAGGTCAAATCTTCCACCGTCTTGAAAGATTTTTTCCTGCAGGCTAAGCGTTCGGATGTGGCGGCGGATATCTGCTTTTCCGATGACAGGAAGATCAGGATTTATGAAAAGATTTTCAGAAAGTATTTAACCACCAATACGCAAATCTATCCCTTCGTCGAATTAACCTTAAAGCCTGATAAGTTTATGGCCTTTCGTTTTACCGAGGGCGGCCAAGCGCGGCAGGCCAGTTTTATCAATAATCTGGGGCGAGAAAAAGATCATCGCGCATTTGAATATATTGAAAAACATCCTCTTTATCATAAAATTCATTATATCAATAAAGGCAATCTCTACGCTGTGATTGGCTGTTCCAGTGAGTGTGCCGAACTTTTGGATATTTCCAATCCTTCCAGGGAGTGTTTTTCCTGGGCCATCGGCGTTTGTCGGCACCTGCATAGCCGTTGCAAAGTGATGATCCCTATTGGTTTTTACAAGTCGATTTGCGCTCAGGCGGCGGAGGTCATTGCAGAAAAGCGCATCAACATGCTGATCGGTTATTACTCAGAAAAGATAAGCGAGCTGATGCCGAAAGAGGTTTGGGTATGCCGCATGGATCGCCGTTAAGCAGGGCACGTGTATTCTAAATGGAGTGTTTGTCATGGAAGAGATTCCTGTATCACCCTATTCAAAAGTTTTTATCGATGAATATGACCGCCATCCAGAGGGCTGTAATTACAACGTATTGGTGCTGCAGCGTATTGAGGGCGCGCTGGATCCCATCAGATTACAAGCTGCGCTGAATGCGCTGGTGCAAGATCATGTCCTGCTGAACAGCCATATTCATGAACAGAATGGCGAGCTGTATTGGCGTCGCAATGACGCAATCCATCCTTTGCAGCATTACACGGACCGCACGCTGCTGACCCAAGTGATTCGCCAGCCCTTCGACATTTACCGCGGGCCGCTTTATCGTTGGGCGCTTTTCGCCGAGGGGGCGGGGCGCTATACCCTGGCGCTGGTGGGCCATCATCTGGTGATCGACGGCGCGTCTTCCGACGAGTTTTTCTCATTGGTGAGCCAGTACTATGGTCAACAGCGGTTATCGACACGCCTCGAGGCGGCCGAGATTGCCGCCATCAACCGGCAGCTGCAGCGCGAGGTGGAACAACTGGCCGCCGACGGAGCGCTGGCGCACTGGCGGGCCGAAGCGGCAAATTTGGGCGCGATAGACGTGCCCTTTGAGAAAAGCGGCGCCGTGCGAAGCGATGAGGCGGCCGAGCTGCGTTTCCAGGTGCCCAAAGCGCAATGGAAAGCGCTGAAGCAGGGCGCGGGAATACGGCGAATGAATGACTTTCTGGCGTTGCTGGTGCTGTGGGGCATCTTGATGGCGCGCAGCGGCAATCAGGAAACGGTCTATATCAGCTATCCGGTGTCGATAAAAAAAGGGCAAAGATTTGCGCTTGGCGGGCATGTAAACACCAGCGTGATGCCCCTCTCGCTGCGTGACGGCGAAGGCTTCGCCGCCGTTTATCAACGCGCGCTGGCGTTTATTACCGCCGCGGCGCCGCACTCGCGCCAACGGTTTAACCAACTGCCCACGCAACAGGTGGTGCAGGCGCTGGGGATCCGCGCGCTGCCGATTTCCTTTGCCCAGACCAACCTGCGCGATGCGGCCTTGGCGCTGGCCGATTGCGCCACTTCGCCGCTGTTTGAAGCCAACCACGATATGGCCAGCGCGTCGCTTTCCCTGGAATATGAGGATCGGGCCGACAGCGATGCCTTGCAGTTCCGGCTGCGTTTTCGTCAGGACATGTTTGACGAAGAAGATATGCGCGACTGCGCGGAACATTTCATGCGCTTGATGCAAGCGGCGATGCGCGCGCCTGACGCGCCTTTACGCCACCTCGCCTTTTATCCCGCCGCCGACATGCCGCCAGATGACGACGCGGCCCCCGCGTTGCCGAGAGAAACCCTCAGCGCCCGGTTTGAGGCGATCGCCCTGCGTTATCCGGATAAGATTGCGCTGGAGTTTGAGGGGCTGTATGTCAGCTACCGTGAGCTGAACGGCATGGCGAATAGCCTGGCGCGCGAAATTACGCTCCGCTACCAAGCGCTGACCGGGGGCGCTCCCCAGGCGGACACGCTGATTGCGCTGTACAGCGAGAAAAGCCTGGAAATGGTGGTGGCGCTGCTGGCGGTGCTGAAAACCGGTGCGGCCTATGTGCCGCTCTCCTGCAATTATCCTCAGGCGCGCATTCGGCATATTCTCGAAGAAACGCGCGCGCCGGTGCTCATCGCCGGGGAAAGCCTGCAATCGGTCGCCGAGGCGCTGGCGGCGATGATACCGCACGCCGTGTCTGTCCTCGCGCTGGGCGATCTGAACCGCCTGCCGCACGAGCGGCAGAATCTGCCGGCCGTCACCGGCGCCGACCGGCTCGGCGCGGTGATCTATACCTCGGGATCGACGGGGACCCCGAAAGGCGTGATGCTCGAGCAACACGCGATGTGCGGGTTGGCGACCGCGTCCGGCATCGCTGTCACGCCCGATGACGCGTTGCTCTTCCTCTCGAGCCCGGCGTTCGATGCGGCGACGTTCGAGGTGTGGGGCGCATTGCTCAACGGCGCCAAATTGGTCGTCGTGCGCGACACGGAGGATATCGCCGGCGATGTGCCGCAGCTGGAAGCCCTGCTGCGTCGGCAGCAGGTATCGATTCTGTGGGCGACGCGCAGCCTGTTCGATCATCTTTACCTCAGTCACCCCGACCTGTTCGCCGGGCTGCGCTGTCTGCTGGTGGGCGGGGAGGCGCTGACCGCCACGCTGATGCAGCGCCTGGTGCGGCAAGCCAACCGCCCGCAGCAGGTCATCAATGGCTATGGCCCGACGGAATGCACCACGTTCACCACGATGTACGCCATCGCGGCGGACGAAACCCGCAGCAGCATCCCGATTGGGCGAGCCATACCGGGGCGCGAACTTCATGTGCTGGATCGCTGGCTGCAGCCGTTGCCGCCAGGGCTGGCCGGCGAGCTGTATATCGGCGGAGACGCGCTGGCGCGCGGCTATCTCAACCAGCCGCAGCAGACGCAAGAGCGTTTCATTACGCTGAACGGGCGACGCTTGTATAAAAGCGGCGATCGGGTGCGAGCGTTGCGCGACGGCAATCTGGAGTATCTCGGCAGAAACGATTGCCAGGTAAAAATCCGCGGTTTCAGAATTGAACTCAGCGAAATAGAAAATACGATCAATGCGCTGGAGGGCGTCGAGAAATGCGTCGTGGTGGATGTCGTCCATCGCGATAGCAAGCGCCTTGCCGCTTATGTGCTGATGGCGCGGGGCGAGCCGCTGGATCCTGCCGATTTGCGCGCCCGGCTGGAGCGGATCCTGCCGGATTACATGGTGCCGTCCAGCTATGTCGCGCTCGACGAGATACCGCTGACGGTGAACGGCAAGCTGGATCGCACGGCGCTGCCCGCGCCGCAATTCGCGCAAGGCGAGCGATATGCCGCGCCGCAGAACGCGCTGGAGGCGTTGATTTGCGCCCTGTGGGCGGAGATCCTCGGCGTTGAACGGGTAGGGGTGGATGACGACTTCTTTCGTTTGGGCGGCGATTCGATCCAAAGCATCGTGTTCACCAGCGAATTGAGCAAGTCGGGCTATCACAGCAACTCGCGTGCGGTGTTCGAAACCCGGAATGCGCGGGCGCTGGCCAAGCGCATTTTGCAGCAACGGGAGGCGATTGCGCCGCTCAATGAACAGGGCGAGCTGCAGGGCGAATTCGAATTGCTGCCGATTCAGCGCTGGTACAACGAGCAGCCGCCGCAACATCGCGCCTTCTTCAACCAGACTTTTTTGGTGCGGGTGCCGCCGATGTCCGCCGAGCGCGTGGCCGATCTGGTGAACGGGCTGGCGTCGCGCCATGACATGCTGCGCGCGCGGTTTAGCGCCGACGACGCCGGCGCGCTGGTCGCGCAGCGCTATCTGTCGGTGGCCGACGGCGGCCCTTCATGGGGATACTATGACCTGGCGCTTTGTCGCCAAAGCCGCGCCGAACTTCTGCATCAATGGCAATCGGGGTTTGATCCAGTAGAAGGGCCGCTGTGCCGCTTCGTCTACATTTTCGACAGCAGCGCGCCCGGCTACGCGCTGATGTTCTGCGCATTCCATCATCTGATCATCGACGTGGTGTCCTGGCGCATCATCGTCAGAGACATGCGACGGTTGCATCAGGGGGAATCGCTGTCGGCGAAAGGCACCAGCTACCGGCAGTGGGGCGAGACGTTAAGGCACTACGCGGCGAGCCGGCATGACCAATGCGCTTACTGGTTGGCGATGATCGCCGGGCAACCCGATTACGCCACGCTCAGCGAGGGGGCGCAGAGTCCGGCGTTTTGCCGCTTCGAGTGCGACGCGGCGTTGACGACGCTGTTGATGGACAGCTGTCATCAGACCTACCGCACCTCGACCCGCGATGTGTTGCTGGCGGCGCTGGCGCCGGTGTTGCAGGCCTGGCATGGCCGTGCGGACAGTTACCTGACGCTCGAACACCATGGCCGCGATATCAATGACGATAAGATCCAGCTCGACGACACCGTCGGCTGGTTCACCGCCTTACTGCCTTTGCGCATCACCGCGCATCAGAGCCCAAAACACACGCTGCGCGCCATCAAGGACGCATTAAGAAAGATGCCGGATCACGGCATCGGCTATTCGGCGCTGAAATACGGTTCAGCGTCGGACGACGAAGCGATAGCCTGCCTGCGGCGCCACCGCTTGCCGGCCATTTCATTCAACTATCTCGGGGTCTTTAACGAACAGACTGACGACGCCTTGTGGGCCTTGATCGACCAAACGGCGGATCTGGAAAACGGCGCGCTGCCGGCGAGCGACAATGTGCTGGATCTGGTGCTCTACGTGCACGGCGACCGGCTGAGCATCGTGATGTCGGGCTTATTGCCGCAGGCGACGCTGGCCCGGATCGGTTCGCACTATCGGGAGAGCCTGTCGGCGCTGGTCGCACACTGTTGCCACGAGGCGAGCCAGGGCGTTCGCCTCGCCAGCCCGGGGGACTTCCCCCATGCCAACGTCAGCCTCGCCGAGTTGGACCGCTGGCAGCAACGTCATCGCATCGCCGCCGTTTTCGAGGCTACGGTCACGCAGCGGGAATTGATGTATTTCAACCGGCTTAACCGCGAGTATCAGATCGATCAGGCCGTTTATGAGGTGGCCGGCCCGCTGCAGCCGGAGGTGTTGAACCAGGCCTGGTCGCTGGCGCTGCAGCGATTTGAAATGCTGCGCGCAGGGTTTGGCGATCAAACCCGCCGTGGGCGGCCCAACGTCTTCATCTGCGAGACGCTGCAGGCGCCGATCGCGATCGAGGATTGGACCGACGCGCCGCCGTCCTCGCTGGAAGAAAGGATGGAAGCGCTGTTGGCCCGGGAACGAGAAACCTCGTTTGAGCTGGATGCGCCGCCGTTGATCCGCTGGCGCCTGATCAAGTTGAACGCCGATGAGCACTATCTGGTGCAGACCTTTAACCATATCTTGTTCGACGGTTGGTCCCTCGGCGTTCTGTTCGAACACTGGTTCAACGACTATCTCACCTTGCTGGAAGGGGGCGCGCCGGCGCTGGAAATTAACCGATTTGAGCCTTTCGCCGCTTATGTGCGCGCGCACGGCGACGATCCCGAGGCGCAGGCGTTCTGGGCGGACTATTTGCGCGGGGCGCCGGTCAACCAACGTTTGCCGTTGAGCGCTTCGCCGGCTGCCGCGCCGCAGGGGCGACGCATGCGGCAATATGGCGCGGAATTCAGCGCGGAACAGGTGGCAAGCCTCACTGCGTTTTGCCGGCGCCAGGGGATCACGGTCAATCAACTGACGCAGCTGGCCTGGATGCTGGCGCTGGCCGAAGCGCTGGCCTGTGACGATATCGCGATCGGCACGACCATGAGCGAGCGCCCGGCGGACATTGAGCAGGTGCAGACGCTGTTTGGCCTGTGTGTCGCCAGCCCGGTGCTGCGCCTGCAGGCGATTCGCCGCCGGCCCATTTATGCATTGCTGGCCGATATCGCGGATTCCCAGACGCTGAGGCAGAAGTACGCCTTTTCCGAACTGAACCGCTACGACGAACAATGGGTGCCCACTTCGCCGTTCGGCAGCCTGTTTGTGTTTGAAAACATGCCGCAACCGCAGAAGGATCCGCGCTTGCCGTTTACGTTCCAGGTGACGGATATCGTCAGCGGCAGCAACCACCAGACGGTGCTGTGCTTGTTCCCCGAAGCGGAACGGCTCGCCATTTCACTGTTTTATGATTCTCACGAGATAGCTCAGGAGACCATCGTTGCGGTAGGACGCCGTTTTCAGGCCATTGCGCTCGCGATCGCCCACCTTCCGCCCGACAGCGAAATCCGCGCCGAAGACGGGATTATCCAGGCGGAGGAGGCGTGATATGTGGCTTGCTATCGACGGCAAAATAAAATACCGGGCGATCGTGAGCGATCTTGACGGAACCTTGCTGGATCCTGCCGGAAATCTGTCTGATCTGACGGTGGAAACGCTCAATATCCTGCATGCCCGCGGACTGGAAATCGTCATCGCGACAGGCCGTTGCGATGCGGATGCGCGCGGGATTGTGGATGGCTTGGGGTTCTCGCCGGCGATCGTCTCCTGCAATGGCGCGATGGTCAATATCGAGGGGCGGCCGGTGGCGGATAAAAGCTATTTCCTGCCTCGCGACAGCCAAATGATGTTGATGGATTACCTCTTCGCCTGTCCGCTCCACGTGACGTTGTTCACCCAGGAAGGATGGATGATGGCCGAAGAGAATCCGCATTTTGCCGACTATATCAAAACCTCGGGCGTCGCTTGCCGCTATGTCGAGCCGGAGGCGATGAAACGGCAACCGATCCTGAAAGTGCTGCTGCAGGGGGAAGCGGCGCTGATCGAGCGGTTTTACGACGAGGTCAGTCAGGCTTTCGGAAAAACGCTGTCCATCTGTAAGTCCTCTGCGGAAACGATAGACATCATGGATAAGCATATTTCCAAGGCCAGGAGCGTGGCCGACTATCTGAGCGCCAAACAGATAGCGATGCGCGATTGCCTCTCTTTCGGCGATGCGATGAACGATTTGGACATGCTGCGCTGGGCCGGAACGGGGGTGGTGATGGGCAATGCCATGGGCGAATTGAAGCGCGCGCTACCGTTTAACCCGATTGCGTTGCCCAACAGCCGCAATGGCGTTGCCGATTATCTCTGCCGTGAGTTCGGCCTGTTCTGACATTGTCACCGCCGCGCGGGTGAACGCATTGGCAACAGGGTCTTTCGTGGGCAGATAACAAGGAGGTGAACAAACAGTGAGGGTTTCATTTTTTCATTACTAAACATGTCGATAAATACAAAGGAGACAGTATGAAAGAACTGACTGAAGCAGAAGTCATGGCGGTTTCCGGCGCAGGCATCGCTTCCGATGCCGGCAAAATCCTGGGCAATGGCATTGGCGCCATCGTAGATGCCGGTACCGGTCTATTCGGGATCCACGCGGATGCGGCGGGCGCCGGCGCCAAACTCGGTGAGGGCATTGGCGCCGTCATCGATGCCGGTATTAGCGCCTTCTCGCAGCTGTTTGGCCGTAAATCGTCATAAGCCCGGCCCTTAATGAAAAGTGCCCGCAAGGGCACTTTTACCTCGCACATGTCGGGAGCCGCAAGAACGGCAAAGGGAGAGTTCATGGCGAATAAAATCATCTTGATCATGGCCATCAATCTGTTCGTGGCGGTGGCGTTGGCGGTGTTTAACTTTATCTATATCCAAAAGAAGGTGGATATACGCGCCCCCAATGACGCCACGCCCTTTCAGGTGACCGAGAAAGCGCAGGGCAGGATCGTCTCCATGCAGCAGACCTCGGTATTTCTGAACAACAATCCTGTGGTGGCGTTTACGTTGGAAATCAACGCCAGGCGCAAACAGTTTACGATCGCTGACCATCGGGAGGTCGTGCTGTATATCGCCGTGAGCCGTTATGAGGAAAACGGCGTTTACAGCCTATTGCTGGGCGAGAACGACAGGGACGTGGCGTTCGAAAAGGACAGCTTTGGCTATCCGATACGCTTTCATCAGGTGCTCTAGGCGCGCGGAAGGTTTCCTGCCGCCAGGCGGCGTACAAGGGATTTGCCACGGACAAAGGGGGGAGGAAAAAATGCTAAAACGCATCGGATACATCGCGCTGATTTGCCTGGCCTTAATCGGCGGCCGGCAGGCCATGGCGGCAGAGGAAGATCGCTGCTTTGCGGACGAACATCCCGCCTTGCACACCGTTATTCCTTGTTATAACAATCAGTTGGCGATATTGCCTCTGTCATATTCGTTAAAGGGCGTGGATAACGGCCATGACGTGTCGATACGCCATTATCGGTTGATGTCGCAATCCTGGTCGCCGCAAGACGCCATCCGGCCGACGCAATGGTGGCACGATGTGGATATTTATATCCCCAACGGTGCGCTTGCCCGTAAAGCGTTGGTGCTGATGAGCGATGACTGCGCTTGCGCCGCCGCAGGGGCGAGCGGGGCAGGCAAGCAAAATGCGACGTTTTCCGTCGCTATGCCGGCGGCATTGGCGGCGGAAAGTCACACCGTCGTGATTGTCGTCAACCGGCTGCCTTATCCGTACCTGGAATATCAAAATGAGGGGCGGCGTCGTGCGGGGGAGGACAGCCAGGCCAGAGGCTGGCGTTTGTTCCTGGACGATGCGGATGAATACTTGATGATGCCGCTGGCGATCCCCATGACGGCGGCCTTGTCGCAAACCATGACGCTGGCGCAGCGCGAATTGAGCCGGTGGGGGATAGATAAATTCATCGTGGCGGGCGCGGCGAGCGGCGCAACCGCGGCGTGGCTGACGTCATTGTCGGATGAGCGCATCGATGCCGTCGTCGCCATGTTCCCGGATGGGGTCGCGGCGCGGCAGGTCTTGAAGCATACCTATCGTACGTATGGCGGCCGTTGGCCGTTGGCGTTTCATCCTTATTACCAACTCGGCATCGATCGGCGCATAGAGACGCCGGCGTTCGACAAACTGATGCAAATAGCGGATCCCACCGCTTATCCGCCGCCGACGGCGGGAGCGCGGCCAGCTGTACCGAAATATGTCATCATCGCCAGCGGCGACGAACGTTATCCGCCGGACAGCACGCGATTCTATTTCAGCGCCTCAGCGGGAGAGGCTTCGCTGCGCGCGATTGCCGACGGGGATCGCGCGGCAAGTCGGCCGGCCGCCGAACGCGCCATACTGGCGATGATCAAGCGCCGCCAGCGCGATATCGCGTTGCCGACGATCGAGGTGCAAGGCAGCGCCGCGGATGCTGCGGTGCGCACGCTGCGTTTTTCCGAACCGCCGGCCACCGTGCGGCGCTGGAGCGCGCACAACCGCACGGCCCGAGATTTTCGTTATTCGTGCGGCGTACGCTTTACCCCGGAGCCGTTGGCCGCAGCGGAGGCCGATCGCGGCGAGTTTCGTCTGGCCGTCCCGGCGCAAGGCTGGGAGGCCACCTTTATCGAGGCGGTGTTCAACGATGGGTTTATCGCGACCACGCCGGTCTTTATCACGCCGGACGATAACTATCCGTCCGCCGTTCCCGCGGGCGATGGCCTGGCGTGTGAAACCCTACCCGGCAGAGGGCTGGGTGAAGATTATCGCCATGACGATTAATTAGCGGCGCCGAAAAACAATAAGGCGGCAATGCGTTATTATGCGCGACAGAGCGCATTGCCGCCTTATTTTCGAAATAGTGAACGGCGCCAGACAGAATATTTCTGCGTAACGCCATTTTCTCGTTGTCATATGATCGCGCCGGTTTCACGAACGGCGAACGCCTTATTCTCCCTCCTTTATCGCCATGCTTTTGCTATTCTGCTTCCCCTCTTGCTGTCGCCGCGTCGTGATGTCTTTCGTAATATAAATGTCATTTATTTCAGTGCGAGTTTTTTCGCCCGGTTTTCATTTTACGGCGATGTCACCTGATTTTTCGCCTGAGGGGGAAATGAGGAGGATCTGGCGAAAGCGCCTTCGAATAGCGCGAGAATAAATTCTCTTGCTGCCAGATGAATGAATCAAGAAACGCCGATTTGGCGGTTTTTTCAAAATAAAATTAAGAATGATGCTAATTCTATTTGGGGTAATTATCTTTTCTCATCTTTACATTGATTTTATGTATTGCTAAAGGGGGAAAGCTAAGCATAATTAACTGTGAAAGGAGCGGGGCTCCTATTCTCCCTGTCCGGGATCTCCGTGGCGGGGATATTTTGAAGTCTGTCTAATCAAAAGGAGAAGTACCCATGATGGAAAAAAAAGTGATTATGTTGGCATTTGTCGCGGCAGCCTGTTCAAGCGCTTTACCTGCTCTGGCAGCAGATGGTCAGGTTAATTTTACCGGGAATATTGTCGATGCTGCGTGCAAGGTCACGAATGACTTGAGTAATCCATTAAATGTTGTTTTGGGTGATGTGGCCCGAACGGCATTTGCGGGTGGCAAAGGATCAACGTCCAGCGCGACAAAATTCACGCTGGAAGTCACCGATTGTCCGGATACGGTAAAAAGCGCCACCGTTAAGTTTGACGGCGCGGCCGATAACGGCGACAGCAACGTATTGCAGCTGACCCAGGAAACGGATGTCGCTACCGGCGTCGGTATCCAACTGTCTGATATTTCTAACAGTGTTCTGCCGCTTTACACGGCGTCGACGGCTTATCCGTTGGCTTCCGGCAGCGGCGTGAAAAATAACCTCGATTTTACCGCCCGCTATATTTCCACGCAGGCAGATGTGACCGCCGGTAAAGCCAATAGCGTCGCCACCTTTACGCTGAATTATAACTGATAATATTTTCTTGCCCGCTGGTTCACAGCGGGCTGTATTGCCTCGGAGATAATATTATGCGTTTTAATCGCTACGGCGCCTTAGCGGCTTTCATTATTTTATTGTTTGCGTCTACGGTTCACGCCGGCGTGGTGATTGGCGGGACGCGGGTGATATTCAACGGCGAAAAAAAAGAAGCGTCAATCAGCGTGGAGAATCCGGATAAAGAACCGTATTTGATTCAGTCCTGGCTGGAGAATCAACAAAGCGGGGTGGATAAAATCGCGTTTATCGTTACGCCGCCTTTATTTCGGTTGGACGGCAACCAGGAAAATATGCTGCGCATCGTGAAAGTGGGCGATGACTTACCGAAAGATAAAGAAAGCTTGTATTGGATGAATATTAAATCCATTCCTTCAACAACACAGACAGGTAAATCGAATACGCTGCAAATAGCGGTCAAGACCCGCATTAAATTGATTTATCGGCCGGCGCCGCTGCTCCGCCAGGTACCCGAAGAAGTGACGCAGCAGCTGAAATGGCAGCGTGTCGGTTCAGAATTAAAACTCACCAACCCAACGCCTTATTATATGAACTTCCATTATGTCCGTATCGGGGGGCGGGAAATGAAAGAGGTGGCGTATATCGCGCCGATGAGCAGCGAAATGTTTGCATTGCCCGTGGCGGGCGCAACGTCGGTAAGCTGGAAATTAATTAATGATTATGGCGGCACAGGTAAAGAACATCAGTCAGGTATTTAATCTGTAAGGGAAGGCAGAAAAAGGGATAAAACATTTCAATAATGGAGCTAATGAATGATAACTCAAAAGCGTATATTAGCGAAGCGGGATGCTTGGCTGAAACGCATAGCCTTATTCACGGTAACAACGGCGGTATGCGGCAATATGGCTAATCCCGCCTTCTCTCGTGATTATTTTAATCCGGCGTTGCTGGAAACCGGGCGCTCAGGCCAGCAGCACGTCGATCTGTCGATTTTTGAAAATGGCCAGCAGGTTCCCGGCACGTATCGGGTCGATATTTGGGTGAACGACATGCTGCTGGAAACGCGCGAGGTGTCGTTCGCTCTGCGAGCCGGCAGCGACGAGAAGGCCGATCTGCAGCCTTGTCTGACGCGGGAAGATCTGAAACGGCTTGGGGTGAAAGTTGAGCTGTTTCCCGGTTTGGCCGGCGCCGATCGCTGCGCGAATTTGGCCGCGATCCCACAGGCCTCGGCGCAATTTCAATTTAACCGCCAACGCCTGATGCTGAGTATCCCCCAGGCGGCGTTGGAAAATAAGGTGCGCGGATACGTTCCGCCGGAACAATGGGATGAAGGCCTGCCGGCGATGCTGCTGAACTACGGCTTCACCGGCAGCAACAGCAAGGGGCGCGATCGATTCACCCAGAGCGCAAGCAGTTATTACCTCAACCTGCGGCCGGGCTTCAACCTGGGCGCCTGGCGAGTGCGGAACTACACCACCTGGAGCTACAACAGCGCCGGCGGCGGGCGAGCGTCGGAGGATCGTTGGGACTCCGTCTATACCTACGCCCAGCGCAATATCATCCGCCTGAAAAGCTTGCTGACGCTCGGCGAAAGCAGCAGCCCGTCCGATGTGTTTGACAGCGTGTCGTTTCGCGGCGCGCAGCTGGCTTCCGATGACGACATGTTGCCGGAAAGCCTGCGTGGTTATGCGCCGGTGGTGCGCGGCATCGCGCGCAGCAATGCGCAAGTGGTCATTCGCCAAAACGGCTATGTCATCTACCAGAGTTACGTTGCGCCGGGCGCGTTTGAAATTTCGGACATGTACCCGACCGGCGGCAGCGGCGATTTGGAGGTGACTATCAAGGAGGCGGACGGCAGCGAACAGCACCTGACCGTTCCCTTCGCCAGCCTGCCGGTGCTGCAACGCGAAGGGCGGCTGAAATATGCGCTGACCTCGGGGCAATACCGCACTTACGATCACAGCGTGGATAAAAAGATCTTCTCGCAGGCCAGCCTGATTTATGGCTTGCCCGCCGGTTTCACCCTGTATGGCGGCGGCCAATTCGCCGGGCCGTATCAATCGCTGGCGTTGGGCCTGGGCAAGAACCTGGGCGAGTTCGGCGCCCTGTCGGCCGACGTCACCCAGGCGTGGGCAAAGCAGGAGCATCAACCGAAAAGCGATGGTCAGTCGTGGCGTGTGCGCTACAGCAAAAATATCGTCGAGACGGGGACGAACTTCGCCATCGCCGGCTACCGCTATTCGACCAGCGGCTACTATGGGCTGCAGGAAGTGCTGGACACCTATCGCAGCGGCAACCGTTACGCCCCGATAGACCGCCGCAAAAATCGCGGCGAAATCACGCTGAACCAGAATTTATGGGAAGGGGCGGGGTCGCTTTCACTCAGCGCGGTCTCCGAAGACTATTGGGGCTCCGAGCGCAATATGCAGTCGCTGAGCGCGGGTTACAACAATAGTTGGAATGGCATCAGCTACGGTTTTAACTACAGCTACAGCCGGAATTCACAGGCTATTTACGACGATTCGAACCGCGGGCGCATTTACGATCGCGATCAGATCTTCGCTTTCAACATCAGCGTGCCATTAGAGAAATGGCTGAGCAACACCTACGCCACCTACAACCTCAACACCAGCAAAAAAGGCAATACCAGCCATACGGCGGGCCTCAACGGCACGGCGCTGGCCGGCGGCAACCTCAGTTGGAGCGTACAGGAAGGGTATGGCAGCCAGGGCCAGGGCAACAGCGGCAACGCCAACGCCGACTGGCGCGCGACGTACGGCGAACTCACGGCGGGCTACGCCTACGATCGCAGTCAACAGCGCGTCAACTACGGGGTGAAGGGCGGGGTGATCGCCCATGAAGACGGCGTGACCTTCGGTCAACCGTTCGGCGAAACCGTCGCCCTGGTACAGGCAGCCGGCGCGAGCGATGTGGCGGTCGGCAATCAGGTCGGGGTGAAAACCGACTGGCGCGGCTACGCGATCGTTCCTTACGCCACACCTTATCGCAACAATTCGATTCGCCTCGATGTCGACAGCTTGCCGGATGATGTCGATCTCGAGTTGACGAACCAGTCGGTCACGCCGACTCGCGGCGCGGTGAGCCGGGCGAATTTCAAAGCCAACGTCGGCAGACGGATTTTGATGAAGGTGACGGACTCGCAGGGGGCCCCCCTGCCGCTGGGCGCCAGCCTGCGTCTTGCCGAGGGGGCGACTCAGCCGTTCCTGGTCGGCGGCGACGGCGTGGTCTATCTGACCGGCATGGCGGAAAAGGGCCTGCTCATCGCGCAGTGGGGCAGGAATGGCGAGAACCAATGCCGCATCCGTTATCAGTTGCCGGCGGAGCCGCCGTCAGCGGGTCTCCAAACCCTAAACGGCGTTTGCCAATAGATCTCGCTCTATTTCCATCATGACTTTTAAGTGAGAGTGAAAATGAACGTTTTTCTCAGGATATTCGGTTACGGCGCCCTGGTGTGGCTGGCGACGCTCACGACGGCGGTTTATGCCGGCACCTGTACCACCAACGCGAAAACCGCCCGTATGGGGTTGCTGACGCTGGCCGTGGATCCGCGCATTGAAGTCGGCGAGCAGTTGGCTGTTCGAACCGAGAACAGTATGAACGGCACGACGTTTTCTTTTCTTTGTTCCGGTTCGGTCGCCTATCGCTCCATGTCGCCGCTGACGCCGAGCGCGCTGCCCGGCGTATTTGAAACGGGCATAGAGGGCGTGGGGGTGACGATTTCAGACTTATGGCAGAGCAATAAGAACGTGCCCGTCAACACGGCGATTTCGCCCAACTTGCTGACGCCGTGGATCAATCGAAACGATGTTCGGCTGACGTTTATTAAAACCGGTCCGATCAAAACCGGCGGCGATATGGGCGGGAAAATTATCGCCAGATATTATCTGGATTCGACCTCCATTTTGGATCTCAGTATTTCCGGCATGAAGGTCATTCAGAAAAGTTGCCTGGTTGATTTGAACTATAAAAATCAAACGGTGAATCTGGGCAGCCCTAAACGCAGCGAGTTTAACGGCGTCGGCAGCACGGCGGCGTCTTCCGAACGCAATTTTTCCGTGGTTCTGCAATGTCAGGAGGACAATATTCCGGTTCAGGTCACGTTCGAGGCGGCCGGAAATTCGCCAGGCGTGGGAATGATTGATATCGCCGACGGTGCCGATGCGGCGAAGGGCGTCGCCGTGGAAGTGTTGGATGAGAACCGTAATCCATTAACGTTTTCCAGACCGATCAATTACCACACCGCGGCTGAAAAAGAGATCAGGATCCCCTTGATGGCGCGCTATAAGCAAACGGGAGCCATTAGCCCCGGGCAGGCCGACGCGGTGATGACATTCACCATTACGCAGAATTAAAGAGACCCCCATTAAAAATATAATGTCGTCTGTTCGCGCGACATTATTGGTGGCATCAGGCGCTGCAGGCCGATGCCAATGCAATGACAACACGCATGTATGGCCGTGTTTGTCCGTTTAAATATGGAGATTAACCAATGAAAGAACTGTCTGTTATCGAAATGAATGAAGTGTCAGGCGCTTATTCCTGGGATATGAGCAATGGACTGTCGGGGCTGATTGGCAGCGCCGTTTCCAATGCCGCGGAAGCCGTTTCATCCATCGCTCTGGGCGCCTCCGTGGGCAGCATGGCGGGCGCCGTCATCGGCGGTAAGCACGGCGGCGACGGCGGCGGCCTGCTGGGCGTCGGCTCGATTGGCCAGGGCGTCGGCATGGTCGCCGGCGGCATCCTGGGCGGCGTAGCCAGCGGCGTGGCCGCAGCCGTTATTGGCTGGGACACCACGCTGGAATACTCCAAAAAAGGCCTCGATGGGCTGATTAACGGCACCATCAGCTAAATCCATATGCGGTCCAAAGCCGCAGCGTTCTCGCTGCGGCTGTCTCCCGGTCAGGCAAGCGCAGGTTCTTCCTATGAGTGATAATAAGAGCAGGAATATTTTCCGCCAGGAGGCGGTCAATTATCAACGTCAAAGATGGACCGGCAGGGCGCTGTTAATTTCCGGCGCGTCGAGCCATGTGATTGCCGCCACCTGTTTCACTTTTATTCTGATCCTGGCGGGCGCACTCTATTTTTGCGAGTACACGCGCCGGGTCGATGTTGAAGGCGAGGTGATCAGCATCCCGCATTCCACCAATGTGTTTTCCTCCCAATACGGCTACGTGAGCCAGGCATTTCATAAAGCCGGTGACGTCGTGGAAAAGGACGAGCCGCTGTATGTGATTGATGTCTCGAGAAGCACCACGTCCGGCAATGTCAGCCATATCGCGGCCAGCGAAATAAGCAAACAGATTAGCAATCTGGATTCGATAATCAGCAAGCTGAATAAAAATAAAACCGCCATGCTGGATAATTTGCGCAAACAGATCAATAGCTATGAAAACGCCTATAAAGAAACCGAGAAACTGAACCTCAGCGCCAAAGAGGGGATGGATAAAATGCGGGATAGCCTGAAAAATTACGAGCACTATTTGACGAAAGGCCTGATCACCAAAGATCAGTTAAATTATCAGCGTTCGCTCTTTCAACAACAGCAAAGCTCGTATCAGGCGCTCTACAGCCAAAAGATCCAGCAAAATATTCAGCTGTCGCAGTTGCGCAGCGATTTGCTGATTCGCGCCGCCGATTACGACAATCAGATATCGCAAAGCGAATCGCAACGCAGTGATTTACAACGCCAGCTGGCGGAGTCCAATGCCGGCGGCCAGGTCATTATCAAAGCGCCGCTCAAGGGGAAAATCGAGTCGTTGAGCGTGACCACCGGGCAGGTGGTCGAGAGCGGCAGCAGTCTGGCGCAAATCAAACCGATTGATAACATCAAATATTATCTGGTTTTATGGCTGCCGAATAACAGTTTGCCCTACGTGAAAATCGGCGATGGCATCAACATTCGCTATGAAGCCTTCCCGTCGGATAAATTCGGTCAGTTTCCGGGAAAAATAGAATCCATCTCGTCGGTCCCCGCCTCCCCGCAGGAAATGTCGGAATACAGCAGCGGAAATAAAAGGGAAAGGAACGCCTACTACAAAGTGCTGGCGTCCATCAGCGACACGCAATTCAGCGATAAAGGCAAATATCTCGAAATCAGCAGCGGGCTGCAGGCCAGGGTCATCGTCTTCCTGGATAAGAAACCGCTTTATCAGTGGGCGGTCGCGCCTTTGTATGACATAAAAAACAGCGTCGTGGGGCGAGTCGATGAAGGACAATAATCTCTTTGAACGGATCAACGAGAAGTTAACCTTCTCACTGCGCAAGCGGGTGCCGAGCATCTTGCAGTCGGAGTCATCGGAATGCGGCCTGGCGTGCCTCGCCATGATCGCCTCCTATTACGGGTTTAATGTGGATATGCTGAGCCTGCGGCAGCGATTCGGCATTTCCACCCAGGGCGCGACCCTGGGGACGATCTCTCAAATCGCGTCGCAAATCCAGCTGAAGACGCGCGCCTTGTCCCTGGACATCGACGAAATCAATCAGCTGAAAACGCCCTGCATACTGCACTGGAATATGAATCACTTCGTGGTGTTGGTTAAGGTGCAGCGCGCCGGTTTTGTCATTCACGATCCGGCCTTCGGGCGCCGAGTGATCGGGCTGCAGGAGATGTCGAATCATTTTACCGGCATCGCGTTGGAGCTGTGGCCCGACAGGGCCTTTCAAAAAGAGACCCTCAAGACCCGTTTGCGCCTGCTGGATTTGATGAAAAACATCGAGGGCCTGCCGGGGACGCTGCTCAAGATCTTTGCGTTATCGATAGTCATCGAGTCGGTCAACCTGCTGCTGCCGGTGGGAACCCAACTGGTGACCGACCATGTCATTCAGGCGCATGACTACAGCCTGCTGACGGTCATCTGTTTGGGGCTGATCTTCTTCACCTTGTTCCGCGCGGTGGTCAGCATCGCCAGGGCCTGGATCTCCATCGTGCTCGGGACGCTGACCGATATTCAGTGGAAGACGACGCTGTTTGAACACCTGATGAAGCTGCCGCTGGATTTTTTCGAAAAACGGCACCTGGGGGACATTCAATCGCGCTTTTCCTCGCTGGATGCGATCAGAACCACCTTTACCAATAATATCGTCAGCGGGATCATCGACGGCATCATGACGGTCGGGCTGTTCGCGATGATGATGGTCTACGGCGGCTGGCTGGTCTGGGTCGTGGCGGGCTTCACTCTGATCTACATCCTCATCAGGATGATGACTTACAGAACCTACCGTCAATTCTCGGAGGAGCAGATCGTCAAGGCGGCCAAGGCCAACTCGCATTTCATGGAGACGCTGTACGGCATCTCTACCGTCAAGGCGCTGGGCATCAAGGAAACGCGCTCCAGCTATTGGCTCAATCTGAACGTCGACGCCGCCAATACCAATATCAAAATCACCCGATTCAATATGATGTTCGGCGGGATCAATACCTTTATCACGACGCTCGATCAGGTGGCGATCCTGTGGCTTGGCGCCATGATGGTCATCGACAATTCCATGACGCTCGGCATGTTCATGGCGTTCAATGCCTATCGCGGCCAATTCTCTCAGCGGGCCTCGAGCCTGATCGATCTGGCGATCGGCTTGCGCATGCTGTCGCTGCACAATGAGAGGATATCCGACATCGTCTTTACCGATGCGGAGACGGAGTCCGCGCCGCGACAGGTTTTCCCCTCGGGCACGGGGATTGCCATTGAGGTAAAAAATCTTACGTATCAATATGACGCGCTGTCGCGGCCGATCTTCAAAGACCTGAACATGCGCATTGCGGCCGGCGAAAGCGTGGCCGTCGTGGGCGCCTCCGGCGCGGGCAAGACCACCTTGCTGAAGGTGATGTGCGGTTTGCTCAGCCCCACTTCCGGCCAGGTTTTGGCCGACGCGATGGATATCCATAAAGTCGGGGTGAATAACTACCGTAACGCGATCGCCTGCGTGCTGCAGGACGACCGGCTGTTCTCCGGGTCCATTGCGGAAAACATCAGCGGGTTTGAGGTCAATGCCAATAAAGAGCTGATCATGGCCTGCGCGATACACAGCAATATCCACGATGAAATCATGCAGATGCCGATGGGCTACGAAACCCTGATCGGCGAGTTGGGCAACGGCATCTCCGGCGGGCAAAAGCAACGTTTGTTTATCGCGCGCGCCCTCTATCGCCGCCCGAGCGTGCTGTTTATGGATGAAGCGACCAGCCATCTGGACGTTGAGAATGAGTCGGCGATCAACCGGGCGATATCTTCGCTGAATATTACGCGCGTGATCGTCGCCCACAGAAAGTCGACCATCGACTCGGCCGACAGGGTGGTGGTGCTGGGGGCCGGGAGCGGCGCGCCGGCAGGCGGCGGTGAATAAAGGGCGCTTGCCGGCGCCGGAGGCGAAGCCGGCAACGCAGGCTGTCCCCGCGACCCAAATCGCGGTAAAATGCAGCAGTTGACCCTATCGCATTCCATCAGGCCGTCGAACCCGCTATGAAAACGCGCAAACCGCGCCGCCCGCCCGGGCGGTGGATCTATTACATCCTGCATGAAGACATGCTGTGGCCTTGCCCGGTCAAATGGGAGTGGGAGAGCGGCTATAACGCCTGGTTGCCGTTTTACTATTCCCCCACGCTGGAATTCGTCGCCGGCAACCCCGCCCGCGCTACTAAGGTCAGCAGCGGCCGGCGCTAAGCGTGCTGCCCGCCTTGCCGCCCGGCATCCGCTCACCTAAGATCATTGTATCACCCACAGGTTTCCGGGAGCGTCCATGTCTACTCTGTTTCGCGCGTCTCTTTGCGGCGTAGCGGCGTTGTTGCTGCTTGCGGGTTGTCAGCAGACGGCGCATCAACCGGGGCCGCCGCTGCAGGCGCAATTGGATCACATCGCTTTGATGTTGGCCGGCGGGCATTTCCTGCGCGTGGACTGCGGGCGCAGCGACGTGCCGGACGACGTGAAATTGCAACGCACCGCGATGCGTGCAGCGCAGCACCGCGGCTGGGATACGCAGGCGGCAGGGTATCGGCAGTTGCCGGCGCTCACCCAGGCGCGTTACCTGACTCTGCAACAGGATAGTCAACTGCTGACGGACAAATGCGCCATGCTCAGCCGCAGCACCGCGCGCTTTATCGCGGCGGCGCAGGCCGATCAGGAAGACTACATGGAGTAGCGCTACGGTGTGCCTGTCGGGCGCTCGCCACGGGCGCCCAAAAATTCTTTGCAGGATAACGATTTATCGCTCATCATTTGAAATGATGTTTCACTTTTATCCATCGAGCCCACCTTGAACCTGTATGCCGCACTGCGTCAGCGCGTGGAAAATACGCCCTGGTACGCCAAACGGAAAAGCTACCGCGTGCTGTTCTGGCGCGAAATCACGCCGCTGGCGGTGCCGATTTTTCTGGAGAACGCCTGCGTTCTGTTGATGGGGGTGCTGAGCACCTTTCTGGTGAGTTGGCTCGGCAAAGAGGCGATGGCCGGGGTGGGGCTGGCGGACAGCTTCAACATGGTGATCATCGCCTTTTTTGCCGCGGTGGATCTCGGCACCACCGTGGTGGTGGCTTTCAGCCTCGGCAAGCGCGATCGCCGGCGGGCGCGGGCGGCGGCGCGTCAGTCGCTGGTGCTGATGACCGGCGTGGCGCTGCTGTTGGCGGCGGGCATTCACCTGGCGGGCGAACCGATCATTGATGTGATCGCCGGCGCGGCCTCGCCGGAGGTGAAAGCGCTGGCGCTCTCTTACCTGCAAACCACGGTGTGGAGCTACCCGGCGGCGGCGATTGCGCTGATCGGCAGCGGCGCTCTGCGCGGCGCAGGCAACACCAAGATCCCGCTGCTTATCAATGGCGGCATGAATATCCTCAATATCATCATCAGCAGCATCCTGATTTACGGCATGCTGGGCTGGCATGGCCTGGGCTTCGTCGGCGCCGGGCTGGGGCTGACGATTTCCCGCTATATCGGCGCCATCGCCATCCTCTATGTGCTGGCGATCGGTTTTAATCCGGCGCTGCACATCACGCTGAAAAGCTATTTCACGCCGCTGAAGATGAGCATCCTGTGGGAAGTGCTGGGGATCGGCATTCCCGCCAGCGTCGAGTCGGTGCTGTTCAACGGCGGCAAACTGTTGACGCAGATGTTCGTCGCCGGCATGGGCACCAACGTGATCGCCGGTAACTTTATCGCCTTCTCCATCGCTTCGTTGATCAATTTGCCGGGCAATGCGCTGGGCTCGGCTTCGACCATCATCGTCGGCCGGCGGCTCGGCAAAGGCGAGATCGGTCAGGCGGAACGGCAGCTGCGCCATATTTTCTGGCTGTCTACCCTCGGGTTGACCGCTATCGCCTGGGGTACGGCGCCGTTGGCCGGGGTATTCGCCGCGTTTTATACCTCGCAGGATGACGTGAAAACGGTGGTGAAAACCCTGATTTGGCTCAACGCCGCCTTTATGCCGATCTGGGCCGCTTCCTGGGTGTTGCCCGCCGGGCTGAAAGGCGCGCGCGACGCCCGCTTCGCCATGTGGGTGACGATGCTTGGCATGTGGGGCTGCCGCGTGGTGGCGGGCTACGCGCTGGGTATCGAACTGGGCATGGGCGTGGTGGGTGTCTGGTTGGGGATGTTCCTTGATTGGGCGGTGCGCGGCGCCTTGTTCTACTGGCGCATGGTCAGCGGGCGCTGGCTGTGGAAATATCCGCGGGCCAAACGCCGGGAGGCCGGGTAACGTCGGCCGCGGGGCACCGGCGAGATGGCCTCAGTATAAAAGCGTCATCGCGCTGAAGAACAGCAGCGTCAACGCGATGATGATGACGTTTTGCGTGGCTTTGCGCACCAGTTTGCTGGCGCTCAGGCGGCTGTCGATGACGTAGAGCAGCGGCACCATCAGCAGCACATAGGCGAACATCAGCATGGTGGTAAAGGGCTGCAGATTCATTCATGTTCCTCCTGGGCGTCATCATGGCCGATCAGGTGTATCAGCACGGCTTGCGTCTGGCGGTGCTGGCCGATGAAGGGCGACGTGGCTGGCGACGCCGGCGCGAACGTCAGGCCGGCGCGTCGCGTTTTCACCGCCGCTTGCAGGATCTTCTTTCGATGCTTCCGAGTATGGTCGACCATGCGCCTCCGAATAGGGCCGCCCGAAGGCGGCCGATCGTTGTATTGCCCATTAAGCTGGAGAGGATCGCAGCCGCTGCCGGGGCCGCAGAGGTATAATATTGCGAATGATAACCATTATCAATAATGCGAGTGAAAAAATTAAGGGTATTGCGAGGGAACAGCCGGCGGGGCGGGAAAAGAAAAAGCACGCCTTGCGGCGTGCTTTGCGGGGTACTAACGGCGGTGGTTACTTCTGATCGGGCAGAGCGTAAGCGACCACGTAGTCGCCCAGCTTGGTGCCGAAGGAGCCGTGGCCGCCGGCGTAGATCAGCACGTACTGCTTGCCGTTGACCTCATAGGTCATCGGCGTCGCCTGGCCGCCGGCCGGCAAGCGCGCTTCCCACAGTTTTTCACCGTTGGTCACGCTGAAGGCGCGCAGGTAGTTGTCTGCGGTGGCGCCGATGAAGAACACGTTACCGGCGGTGGTCACCGGGCCGCCCAGCATTGGCATGCCCATTTTGAACGGCAGCGGCAGCGGTGAGCTGTCGCGCACGGTGCCGATGCGTTTTTTCCACACGATGTCGTTGGTTTTCAGATCCACGGCGGAAATGTAACCCCAGGCCGGCTGTTTGCACGGCAGACCGAACGGCGACAGGAACGGATTCAGGGTGACGCCGAACGGCACGCCATACTGCGGCTGTACGCCGGACTCGGTGCCGCTGCCGCCTTTGTCGCCTTCCGGCGGCTCAATCGGGTTGCCTGGGCCGCGCGGGATCAGTTTGGAGACGAACGGCAGCGCGATCGGGTTGGCGATGGCGATTTCGCGATCGGTATCGACGGCCAGGCCGCCCCACTCGAACATGCCCAGGTTGCCCGGGAACACCAGCGTGCCCTGCTCGGAAGGCGGAGTGAAGGTGCCTTCATAACGCAGGCTGTGGAACATCACGCGGCAGACCAGCTGATCATAGATGGTCGCGCCCCACATGTCGGCGCCGGTCAGTTTCTTCTCAGGACGGAAGGTCAACTCGGAGAACGGCTGGGTCGGCGACAGGCGATCGCCTTTGGCCGGGCCCTGCGGTACCGGTTTCTCCGGCGCCGGCACTACCAGCTCGCCGTTGGTGCGGTTCAGCACGAAGATGTTGCCGGTTTTGGTCGGCACATAGATCACCGGCACTTTTTTACCGCTCTTGTCGGTAATGTCTGCCAGGGTCGGCTGCGCCGGCA
Organism: Serratia sp. PGPR-27; assembly: GCF_022678525.1. Classification (NCBI taxonomy): domain Bacteria; kingdom Pseudomonadati; phylum Pseudomonadota; class Gammaproteobacteria; order Enterobacterales; family Yersiniaceae; genus Serratia; species Serratia sp. PGPR-27. The sequence goes on from NZ_JALBYS010000004.1 coordinate 60,115, forward strand.
CGTCCATATCCCACAGGTCATGGTGGACCGTCTGATAGAACCAGGCCAGTTTGCCGGTGGAGGCGTTCAGCGCCAGCAGGCCGCTGGCGTAGCGTTCCATTTCCGGGGTGCGATCGCCGCCCCAGATGTCCGGAGTGGAAACGCCCATCGGCAGGTAAACGATATCCAGCTTGGCGTCATAGGCGGCAGGCGCCCAGGAGTTCGGCGAGTTCGGCACGAAGTGGTGTTCGTCCGCCGGGATGGCGTTCGGATCCTTCGCGCCCGGATCGAAGGCCCACAGCAGCTTGCCGCTGTTGATGTCGAAGCCGCGGATCACGCCGGAAGGCTCGCGGTTGGAGTAGTTGTCGGTCACGGCGCCGGCGATGACGATCACTTTATCGGTGATCACCGGCGGCGAGGTCGGCTCGTAGTGGCCCGGCGTCGCATACGGCATATTGCTCTGCAGGTTCAGCTCACCGTTGTTGGCGAAGTCCGGGCAGGGTTTGCCGGTTTCGGCGTCCAGTGCGAACAGACGGCCGTCGTTGACCGGCAGAATGATGCGGCGTGCGCACATCGCCGGTGCGGCATCGCCTGTGGCGCCTGCGGCTGCGGCGGTTTCGTGGTAAGACACGCCGCGGCAGGTGATGTGCTGGAAGGTTGGGTTGTACTTCAGCTGCGGATCAAACTTCCATTTTTCTTTACCGGTGGCGGCATCCAGCGCAAACAGCTTCTGGTGCGGCGTACACATGTAAAGGGTATCGCGGATTTTGATCGGCGTGACTTCGTTGGTGATCTCACCTGGATCGTTGGCGGTCTTCAGATCGCCGGTCTGGAAACGCCAGGCTTCTTGCAGCTGGCCAACGTTTTTGTCGTTGATCTGGCTCAGCGGCGAGTAACGGGTGCCTTCCTGGGTGCGGCCATAGGCCGGCCAGTCGGCGCCGGTGGCGTCTTTCGGCTGTACCTGCGCGGCGTCGAGCGTGCCGTTGATCTCTTGCGGATCGTTGAACACGGCATAGGCCAACGCGATGACGGTGATCGCCAGCGCCGCGCTCAGCGCGCCGTAGGCGAATTTGCCGTTGGCCACCAGCTTGCGGTAGATAAACGGCAGCACCAGCCACAGGCCGAAGAAGAAGGTGACGTCCAGGCGCGGTGTCAGCGCCCAGAAGTCCGGGCCCACTTCCCACAGGGCCCAAATAGTGGTGCCCAACAGAAATACCGCGTACAGCAGCAGCGCGGTGGCGCGGCGGCGGAACAGCAGCCAGGAGGTCGCCAGCAGCACCAGCCCGGCGATGATGTAATACAGCGAACCGCCCAACTTGGCCAGCCAGATGCCGCCGCCGAGCAGATAAAGCCCGCTCAGCGCGGCAAACAGCGCCGTTATGACGATAAGCGGCGATAGTGACGCTTTATTTTGCATAGCAATACCCTTACCAAAAATGAAAGTCCCCGATTTAGAGATTAAGCCAAATCGGAAAAAACACGCGGTTTCTCCCTATTATTTCAGCGAGAAGCCGCTAGGGTGACGTAAAACCCATCCCGTTTTTTAACCTTAAGGTGCTTTGCCTTATTCAAAGCGATAAGACAAGGTGGCGCCGCCACCCCAGTTGCGCCCCGGCGCCGGCTCGAAGTAGCGGCCGTTGCCTTCGTTGACGATCACCGAACCGACGTATCGGCGATCGAAAACATTGTCCACCCGGCTGAACACGTCCAGCGCCCAGCGGTTCCAGGTAAAGCGATAACCGGCGTTTACGCCGGCCACGGTGTAAGAGGGAGCCTGCGCGCTGTTGGCGTCATTGGCCTGAATGTCGCTCATGTAGCGTAGCTCCGCGCCGGCGTGCCAGCCTTCCGGCGGGGCATAGGCCAGCGAGGCGTAGCCCATGTTGCGGGCGATGCCCGGCAGGCGATTGCCGGCGGGGGTACAGCCGGATTTACCGCACATTTCGCTGCGGTAGGTGGCGTCCAGCAGCGTCCAGGCCATATGCAGGCGCCAGTCCAGCGCGAACTCTTGATCCAGCGCCAGTTCCAGGCCGCGCCGCCGGGTTTTACCGGCGTTGGCGTAGCTGGTGCGCCCACCGCTGCTTTCCGCCACCACCAGCTCGTTGTCGGTATCGGTCTGGAACAGGGCGGCGCTCACCAGGCCGTTGCCGAGGCGCAGTTTGCTGCCCAGTTCGACGGTGTCGCTGGTGGACGGCTGCAGGCCGATGTTCAGGCCGGCCTGGCCGTCGGGGCGGTAGGAGAGTTCGTTGATGGTCGGGGTTTCAAAGCCGCGGCCGGCGGAGAGATAAACGTTCCACGCCGGATTGATTTTATAGTTGAGCGAACCCATCGGCAGCCACTGGTGGTAGCGTTTGCTGCCGCTGTCGTCGCCGTTGCGCGGCGTGATGTAGTAGTCGGTCGAGTCGAAGCTGACCGTGCTGTAGCGCAGGCCGGCGTCCAGCGTCCAGTGCGGCGTCAGTTGCCAGGAGGTTTGCAGGTAAGGATCCAGGTTCCAGATGCGGTTTTTCTCGTTGCGCCGCTGGTCGCCTTTCTCGCCGTAGTCCACTGTGCCGTCTCGCAGAATAAAGTTTTCAAACCCCTGCCGGCGTTCGGTCATGGTTTCATAATCCAGACCGCCGATCAGTGTTACCGGTAACGAGGCGAGAGTATCCTCATGCTTCCAGCGAGTGTCAATGCCCTGATATTTTCTTTCCAGCACGATCACCCCGCCGGCGTGGGTAGGGTTGAGCTGCGGCCCGCGTGGAATGGATTGGTACTGCGTGGTGTGGCGCTCGCCGTGGTAGGCGGTCAGCGTCAGTTCGTCGCGCTCGCTGATCTGGCGCTGATAGCGCAGGCCGGCCTGGGTCTGATCGAGCGATTTGCGGGTGTTGAATTGATCCGCGCGCGGCGCCTGGCGCGGGTTTTCCTTCCATTCCGCTTCGGTCAGGCCGCCCGGATCGCCGGCGTCAATGGAGACGCTGTTGAACATCAGCGTCAGGGTGCTGACGTCGTCCAGCCGCACGCCGAGCTTGCCGTTGCCGAGGTTTTTCCGCGCGGCGCTGTGATCGCGATAGCCCTGAGTGGTGAAGCGGGTGCCCGAGATGGCGTAGTTGACGTCGCCGGCCTGGGTGCCGTCGCCGGTGGCGCCGGTCGCTTTCACCCCGTAGCGCCAGGTGTTGTCGCTGCCGAAATAGCTGCCGGCCTCCAGCGTTGGCGGCTGGGCGCCGGTCTGGGTGTCAACGTTGATCACCCCGCCCGAAGCGTTGCCGTACAGCGCGGAATAGGGGCCGCGCAGCACCTCGATGCGCTCGACGGAGTTGATGTCGATGTTGGAGGTTTGCCCCTGGCCGTCGGGCATGGTGGCGGGAATGCCGTCGACGTACATGCGCACCCCGCGCACGCCGAACATCGAGCGGCTGCCGAACCCGCGTATCGACAACTGCAGATCCTGCGCATAGTTTTGCCGGTTTTGAAGCTGCAGGCCCGGCACGCTGCCGAGGTTTTCCGACAGGTTAATCTGCGGGGCGGCGTTGCGCAGGTCTTGCCCGTCGATCACGCTGACGGACACCGGCGATCCCAGCTCGGTCAATCCGATGGGTTGCGCCATCACCACCAGGGTGTCGCTTTTCTCTTCATTATTTTCTGCCGCCAGTGCCTGGCTGGCAAACATGGGTTGTAGCAATAGCATTGCAGCCGGGGTAAGCACGGCGCTTTTCTTATTGGTCATGGAATAAATCTGCCACTGGTATTGAAAGGGAATCGCAGGTCGATTCAGAGTTAGCCATCTGTCGCTCCATCTACATGACGCTAAACGAAAAGGGTAAGGCATCCTGACATCAGTATAGAGTATCTCGGGCAGGAACGTTCCCGCAAAAACGCTGGTCCCAGCAACGGTTAACGGATTCATGAGCCTGGTTCATAAGCTCAAGCGTATTTTGCCCCATAGTCATGGCGGCAGCCGCCTTTTACAGTCACCACACCGGAGCGGCGCCGCGTCAGGCGGAGCCGGTATCATTCAGTGGGAGAGTGAAGATGCAAACACGCAAGTTAGGGCGAGAAGGGCTGGAAGTATCGGCGTTGGGTCTGGGCTGTATGGGGCTGAGTTTTGGCTACGGCCCGGCCACCGACAAACGGCAGGCGATCGATCTGATCCGCGCCGCGGTTGACGAGGGCGTGACGTTCTTCGATACCGCCGAGATTTATGGTCCGTTCACCAACGAGGAATTGTTGGGCGAAGCGCTGGCGCCGGTGCGCGATCGGGTCGTCATCGCCACCAAGTTCGGTTTCGATCTGCCGCAGCCGGCGGGGCAACAGGTGTTGAACAGCCGTCCGGAGCATATTCGCCGGGCGGTGGAAGGTTCGTTGAAGCGCCTGCGGGTAGAGACGATCGATTTGCTGTATCAACATCGCGTCGATCCCGAAGTGCCTATCGAGGAGGTGGCCGGTACGGTGCAGCAACTGATTCGCGAAGGGAAAGTGAAGTACTTCGGTTTGTCGGAAGCCGGAGCGCAAACCATCCGGCGAGCCCATGCGGTGCAGCCGATTACGGCGCTGCAAAGCGAATATTCGCTATGGTGGCGCGAGCCGGAGCGTGAAATCTTGCCGACGCTGGCGGAATTGGGCATCGGTCTGGTGCCGTTCAGCCCGCTCGGCAAGGGCTTTCTCACCGGCGCCATCACCGAAGACACCGCCTTTGAAAGCGGCGATTTTCGCAACCTGGTGCCGCGCTTCAGCGCCGAAGCACGCCGGGCCAATCAGGCGCTGGTGAGCGTGCTGGGGCAGATAGCGCAGCGCAAGGGCGTGACGTCGGCGCAGATCGCCTTGGCCTGGCTGTTGGCGCAACAGCCGTGGATCGTGCCAATTCCGGGAACCACCAAGCGTCATCGGCTGCAAGAGAACCTCGCGGCGGCGTCGGTGGTGTTGGCGGCGGACGAACTGGGCGAGATTGAGCGCGCGCTCTCCGCTATCGACGTGATCGGCGATCGTTACCCGGCGCATCTGCAGAAAAACGTCGGGCGTTAAGCCCCGCGCCGCAACGCCTCAATCAGCAGCGCAAAGGCGGTGGTGTGTTGCCTGCGGCTTGGATAATAGAGGTAATAACCGGGAAACGGCGGGCACCAGTCGTCCAGCGCCATCTGCAACCGCCCGTCGGCCAACGGCTCGGCGACGCTGTCTTCCGGCACAAAGGCGATACCGAGGCCGAGCTGCGCAGCGTCGATCCGCTGGCGCAGGCTGTTGAAGGTCAGTTGCCCCTCCACACGTACTTTGATCTCCCGGCCATCGCGGGCAAATTCCCAGGCGTACAGCCCGCCGAGGGTGGGCAAACGCATGTTGATGCAACGGTGGTTTTGCAATGCCTGCGGCGTGGCGGGGAGGCCGTGACGGGCGAAATAGGCGGGTGAGGCGACGGCCACCATGCGCATGTCCGGCCCGATGCGCACCGCGATCATGTCCTTCGCCACCTGTTCCCCCAGCCGGATGCCGGCGTCGAAACGCCCGGCGACGATGTCGGCCAGACTATTGTCGACGGTGATTTCCACGTTGATGTCCGGGTAATCGATGAGGAAAGTGCGCAGCACCGGCCACAGCACCGCATCCACCGCATGTTCGCCGGCGGTAATGCGGATGTTGCCGGCCGGGCGATCGCGCATTTCACCCAGCGCGTTCAGCGCGTTTTCTATCTCCGCAAAGCGCGGACCGATACTGTTGAGCAGCCGCTCACCGGCCTCTGTAGGGGCGACACTGCGGGTGGTGCGCGTGAGCAAGCGCAGCGCCAGGCGCTCTTCCAGCCCGCGTATAGCGTGGCTGAGCGCCGATTGGGAAACGCCAAGCTGCGCCGCCGCTTTGGTGAAGCTGCGTTCTCTGGCCACCATCAGGAAAGCGATCAGGTCGTTAACGTTTTCTTTCAACATATCGGCACCGAAGAGCAAGGTTAGGGCGCGGCTGCGCGTAGATTTATGAATTTAGCTCATAGCTCCTTGCGCATTTTACCCGCTAGTCGGCGGAAAAGCATGGCGCTATCTTGGCATCACTCACTTATGACTATCAGCGCCGGTTGTGAGAGCCGGCGCGGAGGATAAAACAGATGAAAATACAACGCAGCGGTTCGATCCCATCACAGCGCGGTTCGGCGGATTATTTTACCGGGCAGGTGCGCATCGACGCGCCGTTCGCCGGCGAAGCGCCGGCCAGAGTGGGCGGCGCAACCGTCACCTTTGAGCCCGGCGCCCGCACGGCCTGGCATACGCATCCGCTCGGCCAGACGCTGATCGTCACTCAGGGGCGCGGTTGGATCCAGATGTGGGGCGAGGCCACGCAGGAAATGCACCCCGGCGATATCGTCTGGATCCCGGCTGGCGTCAAACACTGGCACGGTGCGACGCCGGACTCCGCCATGACTCATATCGCCATCGCCGAAGCGCTGGACGGCACTCCGGTGACCTGGCTGGAGCCGGTCAGCGAGGCGGAGTACCGGCAATAACGGCGCTCAGGATCTGCGGTTCTGTTCGCAGAACCGCAGGCGGTTGCCGAACGGATCGGTGAGGTTCAGTTCCTTGCCCCAATCGACAATCTCCAGGCCCGGCCGTGCATAGCGGTAGTTTTTGGCCGTGAGCTCCCGGTGCAGCGCATCGATGTCCTGCATCGGAATGAAAATGGCGGCGCCGGGCGTGCTGTCGCCGTAGTGTTCGCTCAGGTGCAGCGTCAGCCCGGCGCGGGCAATCTGCATGTACAGCGGCAGGTCTTCGCTGAAACGGTGCTCCCATTCCAGCGTGAAACCGAGAAAATCCAGGTAAAACTCTTTGGCCTTGTCGACCGAAAAGATACGCAGGATCGGAATGGCGGGCGAGAAGGCGATCATCGTTGACCTCATTGTCGCGTTAGCGGCAGCCGATGTGGATATCGACCGCGTCGGGGCCGGTATAGGCTTCGAAGTCGGTCAGGAAGCGGCGTTCGATCTCAGGGTGTTGTTCGAAGTAGGCCCAGATGCGCTGCCAGCTTGCGATGACCGCCGCCGGCATCGCGCCATGGGCGGAGAAGACCAGATAGCGGCCGGGTTGGATGTGTAAACCGCTCTGTGCCTCACTGCCGGCGGTGACGTCAAACGGCCCGCTGGCGTCGGAAGCGTAATTGGAATAGACCCCGTATACCGGCAGGGCGGGTGAGGTAGCGAAAAAATCCGACCACAGCGCGGGAATCTTTGCCGTTTCGGCTTGGGTTTCGTTCTGGTTGGTGGTTCTGACTGTTTGGCCGGCGACGTAAAAGCCGGGCAGATGTACCGAGATGGGCCGCATAGAGACAATCCCTTTTAACCGCACAAAGATGCCTAACCTAAAGATAGCAAACGCCAGACAGAACCCCCGCAGGTGCGGGGGCCGAACGCATCAGGCATCCACGCCGCCAAGGCATAGGTATTTGATTTCGAGATAGTCCTCGATGCCGTACTTCGATCCTTCGCGGCCCAAACCGGAGTGTTTCATGCCGCCGAACGGCGCCACCTCGGTGGAAATCAACCCTTCGTTGATGCCGACAATGCCGTACTCCAGCGCTTCGGCCACGCGCATCACTCGGCCGATGTCGCGGCTGTAGAAGTAAGCGGCCAGGCCGAACGGCGTGTCGTTGGCCAGTTCGACGGCGTCAGCCTCCTGGCTGAAGCGGATCAGGGGCGCCACCGGGCCGAACGTCTCCTCGCGGAAGATTTTCGCCGTGCGCGGCACATCGGTCAGGATAGTCGGGGTGAAGAAATTGCCGCCCAGCGCGTCAGGCTTGCCGCCCAGCAGCACCGAGGCGCCGTGCTCGACGGCGTCGGCGATATGCTCGCGCACTTTTTCCACCGCGTCCGGGTTAATCAACGGGCCGATGGTGACGCCGTCATCCAGGCCGTTGCCGACTTTCAGCTTGGCGACGGCGGCTTTCAGTTTGGCGGCGAAAGCATCGTATACGCCGTCCTGCACCAGAAAACGGTTGGTGCAGACGCAGGTCTGGCCGGCGTTGCGGTATTTCGAGGCGACCGCGCCGGCCACGGCGGCGTCCAGATCGGCGTCGTCAAACACGATAAACGGCGCGTTGCCGCCCAGCTCCATGCTGGTTTTCTTGATGGTGGGCGCACACTGGGCCAGCAGCTGCGCACCGACTTCGGTGCTGCCGGTGAAGGAGAGTTTGCGCACGTCCGGGTTGGCGGTGAGTTCGCCGCCGATGCCTTTGCTGGGGCCTGTTATCACGTTGCATACCCCGGCGGGCAGCCCGGCGCGCTCCGCCAGCACGGCGATCGCCAGCGCCGAGAACGGGGTCTGGCTGGCGGGGCGGATCACCCCGGTGCAGCCTGCGGCCCAGCCGGGGCCGGCTTTGCGGGTGATCATCGCCGCCGGGAAGTTCCACGGGGTGATGGCGGCGAACACGCCGATCGGCTCTTTTTGCACGATGATGCGGCGACCGGCCTGGGGCTGTGGAATGGTGTCGCCATACACCCGCTTGCCTTCCTCGGCGAACCATTCGATAAAGGAGGCGGCATAGGCGATTTCACCGCGGCTTTCGGCCAGCGGTTTGCCCTGTTCCGCCGTCATGATGCGCGCCAGATCTTCCTGATTTTCCATCATCAATTCAAACAGCCGGCGCAGCTTGCCGGCGCGCTCTTTGGCGGTTAACGCGCGCCAGGCGGGCAGCGCTTTTTTGGCGGCGGCGATGGCGCGTGCGGTTTCTTCGGCGCCGAAGGCCGGTACGTGGCCGATCCGTTCGCCGTTGGCGGGATTATGAATGGCGATCGAACGGCCTTCCTGGGCCGGCAACCATTGCCCGTCGATGTAGTTGGCCTCGCGGAACAGCGTGGGATCCTTGAGGGTAGCGCAGATACTGGTGCTCATGAGTCTCTTCCTTTGCTGAGTTCAACAGAGTGGTCTATCCCATACGGCTACCCTTTACCCTAGCAAATTTTGCCGCCGCCGTTTGCCCACGCGGCAACAAGATGGTGGTTTTCTTTATGCGCACCTTCTGTACAAAAAATATCCTTCGCCGGGCCGATACTGAAAGAGCAGGCATATGACCCTTTTCGATGTAATTAAAAGGAGTGTGCGAATGATGAAATCAGTGGACAGACATCTCGCGGCCTACGGCAGCGAAATGGATTTTTTGGCGTCGAGCATCGCCCTGATGGAATGGCAAGGGCGGCAGATTGACGCCGGGCAGGTGGCCGGCAATATGTCGGAGCAGCAAAGCCGCCTGTTCTTTGCGCGGTTGAATTATTTTCGTCAGCTTTATCAGGCCGCATCGGCGGCCGAACACAGCCTGTAATTTCCGATCCAGCCCCGCCGCAGCGGGGCTTTTCATTTCAGCGCTGCCACACCCCGGTCGCCAGCGTCGCCGGCGAATACTCCAGATTACGCCCCCGCCACGGCAACGCCGCCGTAAAACGCCAGGCGCGGCGAACGTCAAACCGCCAATAGCGTTCTGCGCCTTCAACGCCGGGATGCCCCTCTGCTTGCCAGAGGATCTGCGTTTCCCCCTGCAGATGCAGCACGTCACCGCGTTCAAAATCGATGAACAGCAGCGCCGCCCGCGGTTCGGCCAGCAGATTGCCCAACGTGTTCATGTAGCGGTTACCGCGAAAGTCCGGCATCCACAACGTGTCACCTTCCAGGTGGATAAAGCCGGGGCGGCCGCCGCGATGGGAAATATCGACGCCGCCCTGCGCCAGTGCCAGGTGCGCGCAGCTGGCAACGAAGCTGGTATCCGCGGTGCGGATCAGCGCCTGCGCCGCCGCATCCAGCGAGGCTAAATACTCAACCGGCTGTGGCCGGCTGTCCACCGGGTAGAGTTCGCGGCGCTGAATGTACTGCGGGCAGTTACCGAAGCTTTGCTGAACGACGATCTCCACCCGGTTTTTGTCGGTGCGGCCGACGGTGCCGTTGGCGCGGTTGCGCCGCCGGTTGCTGAAATCCAGCCCGAGCGCGCCGACCGATTTGCCGGGCAGCAACAGCGCCTGGGCGGGATCGTCGCTGCGACGCGGTGCGCTGATACGCAGGTGCGTGTCGTCCGGCGTGCGTAAAAATCCGGGCGGGCCGGTGAACAGGGTGGCGATGGGCCAGCCTTGTTCATCCAGCGTGGCGACGAACAGGTAGGGCAGCGCGGCGAAAAACGCGCGGTGCTGATCCGGCATCGCAGGGTAGATGCCACCGCCTACGCCGCCAAACCCGGCCAGCGTCTGCGCGCGCAGCTCATCGGGATGGAACAGTTGCGGGATCATGGCGTCAACTCCCCGCCGGTTCCGGCAGGGCCGGCATGGCAAAGAAGCCGGGCAGTGCAGCGATGCGCGCCGCCCAGCGACGTATCGCAGGGTAAGGCGACAGCGAAATGCCGCCTTCGGCCGCGACCGCCACGTAGCTGTGGCAGGCCAGATCGGCGATGGTCGGGTGTTCGCTGGCCAGGTAGTCGCGCTCGCTCAGGTGCTGTTCCATCTGCGGCAGAAAACGATCGCTGATTGCTCGCGCCGCCTGATAGTCCTCCGGCACGGCGAATTGGGCGATCAGTCGGCAAGAGGCCGGGCCGTAGCGGACTTCACCGGCGGCTTTGGAAAGCCAGGCCTGCACTCGCGCCGCCGCCGCCGGCTGTTCCGGCAGCCAGTGGCTGTCCGGCGCATAGCGCTTCACCAGATAGACCAGAATGGCGTTGCTGTCGGCCAGCGTCAGATCGCCATCCTGCAAGACCGGGATCTGGCCGAACGGGTTGAGCCGGCGGAAGGCTGCGCTCTGCCGCACCTCCGCCGAGGCTTCGACCCATGCATAGGGCAGCGCCAGCATGCGCAGCAGCAACGCCACGCGATGAACGTGGCCGGAAAGCGGGGTGCCGTAGAGTGTGATGGTGGACATGGCGTTTCTCCTCAGTGCTTTTTGTTAGCATACTCTTGCGTTGAACGAGCGAAATCCGGCAATGTGGAAATTGATAATTTCACTTTTCGGAAGAATCTATGGATCGGTTAGACGAGTTGGCGATTTTCGTGGCGGTGGTGCAGCAAGGCAGCCTGGCGGCGGCCGGGCGCAAACTGCGGCGTTCGGCGCCGGCGATCACCCGGGCCATCGCCGCGCTGGAACAGCGTTTCGGCACCCGATTGGTGGAGCGCACGACCCGGCGGCTGGCGCCTACCGAAGCGGGCGCACGGCTGTTGGAGCGCGCGCAACAGCTGCTGCAGGATTATCAGGCGGTGGTGCAGGATACCGCCGAGGCGCAGTTGAGCGGCTTGCTGCGCGTTACCTCGCCGGTGCAGTTCGGCCGCCGCTACGTGGCGCCGGTGGTGATGGCGTTTCTCGATGATTACCCGCAGATGCAGATCGAAATGGTGTTGAACGATCGCAATCTCGATCTGATTGACGAAGGGTTGGATATCGCGGTGCGCATCGGTCATCTGCAGGACTCTTCCCGCGTGGCGCGGCGGCTGGGGCAGGTCAGCCGGGTGACGGTCGCCAGCCCGGATTACCTGGCGCGCTGCGGTGAACCGCGATCGCCGGCGCAGCTGGCGGAGCACGCCACCATCGTCGGCACCCAGCGGCCGTCGCTGCGCGAATGGCGCTTCGGCCCGCAGGAAAACGGCGAGCGCGTGCGATTGACTCCCCGGCTGTTGCTCAACGACGTGGAAGCGCAACTGCTGGCGGTGCGCGCCGGCAAGGGCGTCGCCCGGTTGCTCTCGTATCAGGTGGCGGACGATTTGGCCGCCGGTACGCTGGTGCGGCTGTTGACGGATCATGAGCCGTTGCCGATGCCGGTACAGCTGGTAGCGCAGCAGGCGCAGCACATGCCGCTGAAGGTGCGCGCCTTTTGGGATTATGCATTTGAACGGCTCAGCGCCTTGCCGCAAATTCAGCCGGACGGGCGGGGGAAATAAGCGCAAAAAGTTTCATGGGTTAAACTTTTTCATTATTCATCAGGTTTTATCTTACCGGGCGCGCATTGCTGACGCGCCCGTCTTGACAATAATCTTGCCGGTGCTAATAGTTAATTTACATTTTAAATAATAAACGAAGTTTAATATATGAAACCACTTGCGGGGAGTTATGATAACGGCGCCACGGTGGATAATGAAGCGGCTATTTTGACTTCATTTCAAACTCGCAGCGCGGCTGTTTATAAACAGACGCGCCATGAAAATAATATTGCTTATGGCAACGGCGAACGAGAAACATTTGATTGGCTCTATTCTGCAAAGCGGCATCAGGGGACGTTAATTTTTATTCACGGCGGCTATTGGCAATTCTGCGATAAGGCGGATTTCGCCTTTATCGCCGCCGGGCCGCTGGCGTTGGGTTTTGACGTGGTGTTGGTGGAATATGCGCTGGCGCCGGCGGTGGATCTCGACGAAATATGCCGACAGGTCGGGATGGCGCTGGATGCCATTCAGCGCCGCCTGCCGCCGCACTATGCCCATCCGGTTTATCTGTGCGGCCATTCCGCCGGCGGGCAGCTGGCGGCGTTCTGGCAGCAGCATGCGTTGGTGGATGCCGTCTTTCCCATCAGCGGCCTGTTCGAGCTGGCGCCGTTGCAACAAAGCTATGTTAATCGGGCGCTGCAACTGAGCCCGCGGCAGATTGAAACGCTCAGCCCGGCACGCCGCCTGCCGACGCGCGGCAAACCGCTTACGCTGTATTACGGCGCATTGGAGCTGCCGGAACTGAGAGGTCAGTCGCAACACTATCATGCAGCGCTGCGCCAACGCGGGCTGCCGGCCGATCTGGTCGCGGTGCCCGGCGCCAATCATTTTACCATTCTGGATGCGTTGTTCGCCGCCGACGGCGCGCTGCTTCACCAACTTAACCACCACGGGAACCACTGACATGCGCGAGATCGTAGAGACCGGGCTGCCGGAGATCGGCCAGCCTTTTTCCTGGGCCACCCGGGGCGGCGGCATGCTGTTTACCGCTCACGGCCCGGTGCGGGCGGACGGCAGCATCGACACCGGCGCGCCGGAGCGACAGATTACGCTGACCTTCGATAATCTGGCGCAGACGCTGGAGGCGGCGGGCAGCCACAGCGATAAGGTGCTGCAGGTGATCGTGTATCTCACCGACGTCAACGACGTTAAATGTCTCGATGATATTTACCGGAAATACTTTAATTATCCTTATCCCAATCGCTCCACGGTCATTGTCGAAAAATTGGTGGTGCCGGGAATGAAAATAGAAATTACCGTCAGCGCCATCGCCTGATTTAATTTCTTCTTAAGTCAACCTTCATATTAATTCAATAACGAGTTAAGGATGCGTCATGTTTAAACAGATTGCACCTTCCGCCGCCGATCCTATTATGTCGCTGATGGAAGCCTATTTGCAGGATCCCAATCCGAAAAAAGTGAATTTAGGCATTGGGCTGTATTACGATCGGCAGGGGAATATTCCGCTGATGCAGGCGGTTGAGGCCGCCGAGCAGCGGCTGCTGGCGCTGCGTCGCCCGCACGGTTATCCGCCGATCGAAGGTTCGCCGCAGTTCGCTCGCCAGGTGCAGTCGCTGCTGTTCGGTGAGCAACAGGCGGCCGAGATCGCCACGGTGCAGACCGTCGGCGGTTCCGGCGCGTTGAAGCTGGCGGCGGATTTTCTGCGCCACTTTCTGACGCGCGGTGAAATTTGGGTGTCCGATCCCACCTGGGCCAATCACTGGGCGATTTTCGAAGGGGCGGGGCTGCGGGTGAAAACCTATCCCTACTTTGACGAAGCGGCGGGCGGCCTGCGTTTCGCCGCCATGCTCGATGCGCTGGACAGCCTGCCGCCGGGCAGCGTGGTCTTGCTGCACCCTTGTTGCCATAACCCGACCGGCACCGATCTGACGCCGGAGCAATGGCGCGCCACGCTCGCCGTGCTGCAGCGGCGTAACCTGCTGCCGCTGTTCGACATCGCCTATCAGGGCTTCGGCGACGGGCTGGAGGAGGACTGCTTTGCATTGCGCCAAGCGCTGAAAACCGATCTGCCGTTTTTGGTCTGCAATTCGTTTTCCAAAAACGTCGCGCTGTACGGCCAGCGTCTGGGCGCGCTGTCGGTGCGCTGCGCCGACGCGGAAAATGCCGCCAACGTCAAAGGGGCGTTAAAAACGCTGATCCGCCGCAGCTACTCCTGCCCGCCGACGCACGGCAGCCAGATCGTGGAAACCCTGCTCGGCGACGCCGAACTCGGCGAGCTTTGGCGCAATGAGCTGGCGGAAATGCGCTCGCGCATCAAGCAAATGCGTGAACAGCTGGCCGCCGGGCTGGCGCAGGGCGGCTCTTCGCTGGATCACCGGCGCATTCTCGAGCAGCGCGGCATGTTCAGCTATACCGGCCTGAACGAAGCGCAGCTGCAGACCCTGCGGCAGCGCTACGCCATCTATCTGGTCTCGCCCGGCCGCATGTGTCTGCCGGGGCTTAACCCCGGCAACATTGACTACGTGACCGCCGCCATTCTCGACGTCACCCGTACCGCCTAACTCCGCCCAGGAGCACAGCCATGCCACAGATGAATGATTTTGAGCATATCGCCCGCCGTCAGGGCGGGTTGAACAAGCATCTTACCGCCGGACAGATGTCGATGCTGGCGATCGGCGGCGCCATCGGCACCGGGCTGTTTCTCGGCAGCGCCTACGCCATTCAGATGGCGGGGCCATCGGTATTGCTGAGCTACCTGATCGGCGGCGTCATTGCGCTGCTGCTGATGGGCAGCCTGGCGGAAATGACCTCCGAACACCCGACGCCCGGCTCGTTCGGCGACTACGCCGAATTCTATCTCGGCCCGCTGTTCGGTTTTCTGGTGCGTTATTCTTACTGGTCCTGCGTGGTGTTGGCGGTGGGCACCGAAGTCACCGCCATCGGCATGTACATGCAGTTCTGGTTCCCGGCGACGCCGACCTGGCCGTGGGTGCTGCTGTTCTCGGCGGCGGTGATCGTCGTTAACGTGATCGGCGTGAAATCGTTCGGCCAGGTGGAATACGCGCTGTCCACCGTCAAAGTAACGGCTATCGTGGCGTTTATTCTGATCGGCATCGGCATTCTGGCGTTCTCGGGCAACCCGGCCTATGGCCTGCGCAACCTGACCGCCGGCGGCTTCATGCCGTTTGGCGTCAAGGGCATGTGGTTCGCGGTGATCGTGTCCATCTTCAGCTACCTGAGCATTGAAATGATCGCGGTGGCCGCCGGCGAGGCGAAAAATCCGGTGATTGCGGTGAAGGCGGCGTTCAAGGGCACCATCGTGCGGCTGTTCATCTTCTACATGCTGTCGATCGCCCTGATGCTGGCCATCGTGCCCTGGCGCCAGTCCGGCACCGGCGAAAGCCCGTTCCTGATGGCGATGAACGTGATCCATCTGCCCGCCGCCGCCGGTATTTTCAACTTTATCGTGCTGGTGGCGGCGCTGTCGGCGATGAACAGCCAGCTGTACATCACCACCCGCATGATGTTCTCGCTGTCGCGCGCCGGGCAAGCGCCGGCGGCGCTGGGGCGCGTCAGCCGGCGCGGCATTCCGGTCAATGCGCTGGCGATGTCGTGCATCGGCATCGTGGTGTCCATCGTCCTGAGCCTGGTGGCGCCGGAAACCTCGTTCGCCGCCATGATGTCTATTTCGGTGTATGGCGCCTGTTTTACCTGGCTGATGATTTTTGTCACCCATCTGTTCTTCCGCCGCCGGCACCGGCAGACCCACCTGAAGTTCCGCATGTGGGGGTTCCCCTATACCACCTTACTGGGTGGCGGGCTGATGGCGGCGCTGATGATCTCGACCGCGTTTACCGAATTTTTCCGCATGACGCTGTGGTTCGGTATTCCGTTCACCCTGCTGCTGGTGGTGGCTTATCACTTCCAGAGCCGCCGCGCGGCTGCGCCGTCGCCGCTCAAGGCGCCGGAAGTGGAGTAATGCGGGGGAGGGGCTGAGGCGCACCTCAGCCCTGGGGATTAAAGCTGGCTTTTCGGGATCAGGTGATCGCCGAAGCTCAGGCGCTGGCGGCCCGGTTCGATTTCGGTCAGCGGCGCCACTTCGTGCAGCGAGGATTTGCAGCGCTGCACCAGATCCTGATACTCGCGGGTGCCGGCAATCTTCCAGGCCAGCTCCTGTTCGGTCAGATCGCGCAGCACGCGCGCCGGGCTGCCTACCACCAGCTTGTTGGCTTCGATCGTCGCCGCGGCTTTGACGAACGCCATCGCGCCGACGATGGTGTTCTCGCCGATCTCCGCGCCGTCCATCACCACCGCGTTCATGCCCACCATCGCGTTGCGGCGAATGCGGCAGCCGTGCAGGATGGCGCCGTGGCCGATATGGCCGTCTTCTTCCACCACCGTGTCCTGCTGCGGGAAGCCGTGCATTACGCAGTTGTCCTGAATGTTGGCGCCGTCGCAGATCACCAGGCGGCCAAAATCGCCGCGCAGGCTGGCGTTCGGGCCGATATACACGTGTTTGCCGACGATCACGTCACCGATCAGCACCGCCGTCGGGTGCACGTAACTGCTGGGGTCAACGACCGGCGTCAGGCCGTCAATCTGATACACAGGCATAGCGTGAGTTCCTTAATATGTAGGGTCGCGCGGCAGGCCGCCGAAGCGCCGATAGTAACCGGCGGCCGGCGCGGGCAGGGCGCCGATGGTGGTCTCCGCCAGCGAGCTGACGTACTCCGTCGCAGCGCGATCGACCTGCTGGTAGAGATTGATGCACAGGTTGCGGGCGATTTGGCCCTCCCACTGCGCGGGCAGCAGCGCGTCCGGCAGCAGCGGATCTTTCAACACCACGCGACGGAAGAAGTGAATCAATAATAGCTTAATCTGGAAACAGCGCAGCGGCGTCAGCGCCGCCGGGTCGACTTCGCGCAGCAGCGCCATCAGCGGCCGGAAAGAGACGATAAACTCATGATAACCGGCCGCCACCTCGCTCAATGACCAGCAGTCGGCCACCAGTTTCTGCAGCGTTTGCTCGGAGCGGTTGTAGGGGTAATCGGCGCGGAAGTAGATCACCTGCTCGCTGGCGTTCAATTCGCCGAGCAGCGCCGTCACGTCGGTTTGCGCATGGGTGGGGGCGGCCATCAGGTTGTTGGCGATCTGCCCGAACCCGAGCCAGCCCAGCTCTTTTTTCAGCCGCGCGCGCGCGTTTTTTTCGGCGCATTCCAGCAGCAGCAGCTCCCATTTGCCGTCCCAGGCGGGCTGCTCGCGCAGATAAATTTTCGATTCGGCGTGGCGGAACTGGCGCATCCCCTGCTCGGTCACGCGGTAGAAGCTGCGGCGGCCGATTTTCTCCACCGCCAGCCACCCCTCTTTCTGCAGGCGGAACACCGAGGTGCGCACGAAACGATCGCCGAAACCGAAGGCTTCCAGCAGCGCGCTCAGGCTGCCGAGCCACACTTCGCCGCCGCGGTGGCTGAGCGCGTCGCCGTACAGCGAAATGATCAGCGACGTGCCGCTGATCGGCTGTGCGTCGATGGCGTGGCGAATGAACTCATCCAGTTTATGTTCCATATTTTTCCATGGGTTAGCCTTCGATGAGCCACAACATTAACATAATTTGGGGCGGCGTCATCCGTGACGCCGTGCGCCTCAGCGTGGCCGCAGATCGACCACGCGCTGCGCCTTGCCTTCCGAGCGCGGGATATCGCCGCAGTTGGCGATGCTGACGTCGGTGCTGACGCCCACGATCGATTTGATGTGGTGGCGCAGCTGGTGGCAGATGTCGCAACGCTGCTGGTGGCTGAGGCTGAGCGCCGATTCTTTCAGCTCGACGCGCACCGCCAGCGTGTCCAGGTGCCCGCTGCGGCTGACCTGCAGCTGATAGTGCGGCGACAGCTGCTCGAACTGCATGATCTGCTCTTCCACCTGCGACGGGAAGACGTTGACGCCGCGAATGATCAGCATGTCGTCGGAGCGGCCGGTGATCTTGCCCATGCGGCGCATCTGGCGCGCGTCGCCCGGCAGCAGCCGGGTGAGATCGCGAGTGCGGTAGCGGATCACCGGCAGCGCCTCTTTGGTCAGGGTGGTAAACACCAGTTCGCCGTGCTCGCCGTCCGGCAGGGCGACGCCGGTCTCCGGGCAGATGATCTCCGGCAGGAAGTGGTCTTCCCAGATGGTGGGGCCGCCGCCGCTTTCCAGACACTCCATCGCCACGCCCGGCCCCATCACTTCCGACAGGCCATAGATATCCAGCGCCTTGATGCCCATGCGGGATTCGATTTCGTGGCGCAGGGCTTCGGTCCAGGGTTCGGCGCCGAACACGCCGAGCCGCAGCGAACAGCCGCGCGCGTCGCCGCCCATCTTGCGCTCCAGTTCGTCGATCAGCGTCAGGCAATAGGACGGCGTCACCATGATGATGTCGGGTTTGAAGTCGAGGATCAGCTGCGCCTGGCGTTCCGTCTGCCCGCCGGACATCGGGATCACCGTCGCGCCGAGCCGCTCCGCGCCGTAGTGCGCCCCCAGGCCGCCGGTGAACAGGCCGTAGCCGTAGGCGACGTGCACCTTGTCTTTGGCGGTGGCGCCGCCGGCGCGCAGGCAGCGGGCGACGATATCGGCCCAGTTATCGATGTCGCGCTGGGTGTAGCCCACCACCGTCGGGCGGCCGGTGGTGCCCGAGGAGGCGTGGATGCGCACCACCTGCTCCATCGGCACCGCGAAGGTGTCGAACGGGTAGTTGTCGCGCAGATCCTGCTTGGTGGTGTAGGGGAAGCGCGCCAGATCGCTCAGCTGCTTAAGATCGTCGGGGTGTACGCCCGCCTGATCGAACTTGCGCTTGTACATCGGCACATTGTTGTAGGCGTGGTGCAGCGTCCACTTCAAACGCGCCAACTGCAACGCTTCAATCTCATCGCGCGAGGCGAATTCGATCGTTTCGAGGGGCTGTGGATTTATTGTCATGGTTAGCCTCAGGGGTCAGACACGCTCAATGATCATGGCGATGCCTTGGCCGACGCCGATGCACATGGTGCAAAGCGCGTAGCGGCCGGCTCGCCGTTCCAGTTCAAACAGGGCGGCCAGCGCCAGGCGCGCGCCGCTCATGCCCAGCGGATGCCCCAGAGCGATCGCGCCGCCGTTGGGGTTAACCTGCGGGGCATCGTCCGGCAGGCCAAGCTGGCGCATCACCGCCAACGCCTGGGCGGCGAACGCTTCGTTCAGTTCGATGACGTCCATCTGCGCCAGGCTCAGCCCGGCGATCTCCAGCACCTTGCGGGTGGCCGGCAGCGGGCCGATGCCCATCAGCCGCGGCTCCACGCCGCAGGTGGCGGTGGCAACGATGCGCGCGCGCGGCGTCAGCCCCTGGCGCACCGCCATTGCTTCGGAGGCGACGATCAGCGCCGCCGCGCCGTCGTTCAGGCCCGAGGCGTTGCCGGCGGTGACGCTGCCGAGCTGACGGAATGGGGTTTTCAGCGCCTGCAGCTGCTCGAAGGTGGTGTCGGCGCGCGGGTGTTCATCCTGGCTGAACAGGGTGACCGCGCCTTTTTTACCGGTGAGGCTGACCGGGGCTATCTCCTGCGCCAGGTGGCCCAGCGCCTGCGCCCGGGCGGCGCGCTGCTGGCTGCGCAGCGCAAAGGCGTCCTGATCGGCGCGGCTGATATTGAACTGCGCCGCGACGTTTTCGGCGGTCTCCGGCATCGAATCGGTGCCGAACTCGGCCTGCATGCGCGGGTTGACGAAGCGCCAGCCGAGGGTGGTGTCGTACAGCTGCGCCTGGCGGCTGAAGGCGCTGTCGGCCTTGCCCATCACCAGCGGCGCGCGGGTCATCGACTCCGCGCCGCCGGCCAGCAGCAGCCCGGCGTCGCCGGCTTTGATGCTGCGCGCCGCCATTGCCAACGCATCCAGGCCCGAACCGCACAGGCGGTTCACCGTGGTGCCGGAAACGCCGACCGGCAATCCGGCCAGCAGCAGCGCCATGCGTGCCAGATTGCGGTTGTCTTCCCCGGCCTGGTTGGCGCAGCCGAGGATCACGTCGTCCAGCTGTGCCCAATCCACCTGCGGATGGCGCTCCAGCAGCACGCGCAGCGGCAGGGCGGCGAGGTCGTCAGCGCGCACCTGCGCCAGCGCGCCGCCGTAGCGGCCGATCGGGGTGCGCACGCCGTCGCAGATAAATGCCTGATTCATGCCTGATCTCCTAAAATGCTGTGGCCAAGGCGGTGCGCGCGGCCGCGAAACCAGGCGACGGTTTTGCCCCGTTGGTTAACGATTTCGACGTCATACAGCCCGGTGGCTTTGCCCTGATGGCGCATCTGCGCGCTGGCGGTGAGGCGATCGCCGGCCAGCGCCGGGCGGACGAAGTCGATGCTGCAGCCGGAGGCCACCGCCGCCAACCCCTGGCTGTTGCAGGCGTAGGCGAAGGCGGTGTCCGCCAGGCTGAACAGTTGGCCGCCGTGGCAGGTTTGGTGGCCGTTGAGCATCTGCGGGCCGACGGTCATGCTGACCTGCGCGTACCCGGCGTCGACGGCGTCGATGTGCATCCCCATCGCCTGAGCGCAGGTATCTTGCTGGAACATCTGTTCGGCGCAGCGCTGAGCCAGCGCGCGCGGCGTATTGGCGTTCATCGTTCGGCTCCTGAGAAAGAGGCGGGGGAAGCGTAGCGGCGCAGCAGCGGCATCGGGCGATAGCGCGCTTCGCCGTAATAGCGTTGCAGGTTTTCCAGCGTCGTCAGAATGTGACGCCAGCCGAGTGCGGCGCCCCAGGCCAGCGGGCCGCGCGGATAGTTGACGCCGCGCAGCATCGCCAGATCGGTATCTTCGGCGCCGGCGACGCCTTTGTTCACCACGTCGAGCGCTTCGTTGGCCAGCATGGCCAGGGTGCGCATCGTCAGCAGGCCGGGATAATCCGGCAGTTGAATGATCTGCTTGCCGAGGGACTGCAGCAGGCGAATCGCGTTGGCATTGTGTTGCGCGCCGTTTTGCGCCGCGCAGCTGATGGCGATGGCGGAGGCATGCGCATAGTCGGCACAGAGATCGAACAGCACCACAGGCGTTCCACGTTCGTCGGCCAGTTGGCCGGCGGTTTTACCATTGGTTAACATCAGTGTAACGTCGTCGATCGTGAGGTACGGGCTGGTCTGGCCAGGTTGTTTGATCGCCCCCGCATTTTCGATCAACAGTTCCGCTAAATCGGCCAGCGAAGACCAGTCGCCGTGCAGCGTGACGCGTTGCGGCGGCGCGGCCTGCGCCGGCGGCGCAAAGGCGATCATCTCTGCGGCGGGGCGTTGCGCGTCGTAGCGGTAGAAGCCGCGGCCGGATTTGCGGCCGAGATGTCCGGCGGCCACCAATTCCTGCTGCACCAGAGAGGGGGTGAAGCGCGGATCCTGGTAGAAGGCCTGATACACCGAGTCGGTCACGGCGTAATTGACGTCCTGGCCGATCAGATCGGTCAACTGCAGCGGGCCCATGGCGAAGCCGCCGGCGTCGCGCATGACTGCATCCAGGGTGGCGGCGTCGGCCACCCGTTCCTCCAGCGCGCGCAGGGTTTCGGCGTAGAACGGCCGCGCCACGCGGTTGACGATGAATCCCGGCGTCGAACGGCACACGACGCTCTGCTTACCCCAGCGCTGCGCCAGGGCTTGCAGCGCGGCGAGAGTCTCGGCCCCGGTCTCCAGACCGCTGACGATCTCCACCAGCTTCATCAGCGGCGCCGGATTGAAGAAGTGCAGCCCGGTCATGCGCGCCGGGTGTTGCAAGGCGCCGGCGATGGCGGTGATCGACAGCGAGGAGGTATTGCTGGCGAACAGCGCCGTGGGCGAGCAGACCGCTTCCAGATCGCGGAACAGGCTCTGCTTAATCGCCAGATTTTCCGCCACCGCTTCAATTACCAGCGCGCTGTTGGCCAGTTGCTCGAGCGAATCGGCGCGCTCGAGGCGTGCCAGCAGCGCCTCGGTGGCGTTGGCGTCGGCCTTGCCGCCGTCGACCCGCTGGCGCAGGCGGCGAGTGAGTTCATCGATCGCGCGCTGGGCGGCGGCGGGCGCGATATCGAACAGCCGCACCGGGTGACCGGCGGCGGCGGCCACCTGCGCAATGCCGATGCCCATGGTGCCGGCGCCGATCACCGCCACCTGGCCGTTAAGAAGGGGCGCGTTCATGGCTATTTCCCGCTGAAGTTTGGCGTGCGTTTGGCGAAGAACGCGCTGACGCCTTCGCGGTAGTCGTCGCTGCGGCCGCCCAATCGCTGCAGATCGCGCTCCAGATCGAGCTGCTGATCGAGGCTGTTGGTGGCCGAGCTGTAGATGGCTTTCTTGATAAGACCCAGACCGTAAGTCGGCTGGGTGGCCAGATGGCGCGCCAGCGTTTGCGTGCGGTCGGCCAATTCATCCGCCGGCACCACCTGCCAGATCATGCCCCACTCCAGCGCCTGTTGGGCGCTGATTTTGTCACCCAGCAAGGCCATGCCCATGGCGCGGGCGTGGCCGGCCAGCCGCGGCAGGAACCAGCTGCCGCCGGAATCCGGCACCAGCCCCAGGCGGCAGAACGACTGAATAAAGCCGGCGTTGTCGGCGGCGATGACGATGTCGCACGCCAGGGCCAACGCGGCGCCGGCGCCGGCCGCCACGCCGTTGACCGCGCATACCACCGGTTTCGGCAGGGCGGTCAGGCGGCGGATCAGGGGGTTGTAGAAACGTTCGACCGACAGGCCGAGATCCGGCGCCTGTTGATCGGCGCTGACGTTGCGATCGTTGAGATCCTGCCCGGCGCAGAAACCGCGGCCGGCGCCGGCGATCAGCAGGCAGCGCACGCTGTCGTCGCGCTCGGCCTGCGTCAGCGCTTCACTCAACTGGCGATGCATCTCGTCATTAAAGCTGTTGAGCCGATCCGGCCGGTTGAGGGTCAGCGTCAACACGCCGGCGTCGAGATGGCTGAGAATCAATGCGTTATCCATAAATCAGCGCCCCTGATAGTTTGGCGTACGTTTTTCGAAAAAGGCGGCGATGCCTTCGCGGCGATCGTCGGTGGCGGCCAGGGTGACAAATTGCTGACGCTCCATCGCCAGCCCTTGGCTAAGGCCGATTTCCTCGGCCTGTTTCAGCGCCTGTTTGGCGGCGCGCAGCGCCAGCGGCGCCTGACGGCTGATGCGATCGGCAATCTGCTGCGTGCGCTCCAGCGTCAGGGCATCGACGCACACTTCGCTGATAAGGCCAGAGTGCAGCGCGGTGCGGGCGTCGATGGCTTCGCCGGTCAGCACCATCTGGCTGGCGCGCGACTTGCCGACGCAGCGGATCAGGCGCTGGGTGCCTCCGGCCCCCGGCATCAGGCCGAGGGTGATCTCCGGCAGGCCGAAGCGGGCGCTTTCGCCGCCGATAACGATGTCGCAGGCCAGCGCCAACTCGCAGCCGGCGCCCAGGGCATAGCCGTTCACCGCCGCCAGCAGCGGCTTGCTGAACTGCGCCAGCCGCTGCCACAGCTGCGGACGGCTGTCCGCCAGCGCGGCCGGCAGATCCTGTTGTTGCAGTTCGCGCAGATCGGCCCCGGCGGCGAAGAAGCGCGCCGCGCCGGCGATCACCACGGCGCCCACGCCGCTGTCGGCGTCAGCCTGCTCCAGCCGGGTAACCAGCTGTTCCAGGCACGGCGTGCTCAGGGCGTTGCGCGCCTCCGGGCGATGCAGCGTCAGCGTGACCACGCGGTGTTGCTGCTGATGCAAAATAAAGGGGGTATCCATCGCGGCTCCTAGACGTCGAAGTCCAACACCACGCCGTCGCCTTTCGGCCACGACTGGCAGCTCAATACGTAGCCCGCCGCCAGCTGATCCGGCTCCAGGCTGTAGTTGACGCCCATCTCCACCTGGCCGGCCTTCAGCCGGCATTTGCAGGTGGCGCACACGCCGCCTTTGCAGGCGTAGGGCAGATCGGCGCCCTGGCGCAGCGCGGCATCGAGAATGCTGTCGTCCTGTTCGCCGACCTCGATATCCAAACGGCGGCCGTCGAGCAGGATCGCCACCCGGGTGGCATTGCGATCGCCGCTGTGGCGCGGGCGGGCGACCAGGCCGCTGGTGTTGAAACGTTCGCTGTGGATGTGATTGGCCGGTACGCCGGCCTGTTCCAGCACGGTCTGCGCGTCGTCCATCATCGATTCCGGCCCGCAGATGAAGGCGTGGTCATAGTCGCGGAAATCCAGCAGCGCGCCGCCGATCGCCGCCAGGCGTTCACGGTCGATGCGGCCGCTGAGCAGCGGGCTGTCGAGGCTCTCCTGGCTGAACAGGTACAGCGGCTGAAAACGCTGCGGATAGCGGTTTTTCAGATCCGATAGCGCCTCTTTGAACATCATTGAACGGCTGTTGCGGTTGCCGTAGATCAGGGTGAAGCTGCTGCCCGGCTCAAGCTGCAGCGTCGCCTTGATGATCGACAGCATCGGCGTGATGCCGGAGCCGGCGGCGATCGCCAGATAGTTGCCGCGGCGCTCCGCCTGCGGCTGATAGCCGAAGCGCCCCTGCGGCACCATCACTTCCAGCGCATCGCCGACTTTCAGCATGCGGTTGACGAAGCCGGAGAAACGGCCCTGATCAATCGCTTTTACGCCGATCTGCAGCAGGCCTTCCTGCGGCGAACTGCAGATGGAATAGCAACGCCGCAGCTCTTCGCCGTTGACTAGCGCCTTGAGCGTCAGGTGCTGGCCGGGGGTGTAGCGGTATTGGTTTTGCAGCTCTTCGGGCACCCGCAGGGTGATGGCTACGGCGTCCGGCGTTTCGCGCTCGATGGCGGCGACGTTCAGGCGATGAAAGACCGTCATGGTGTCAGCGCTCCTATATGCATTTGAAATAATCGAACGGTTCCCGGCAGTCGCAGCAGCGGTACAGCGCTTTACAGGCGGTGGAGCCGAACTCGCTGATCTTCTCGCTGTGGGTGCTGCCGCAGCGCGGGCAGGCTACCGGGCCGTGGGCATGCGGCCGATCGCAGGTGTGGCCCTGCGGCGGCGCTACGCCGTATTGCCGCAGCCGTTCGCGGGCGTCGGCGTTCATCCAGTCGGTGGTCCAGGCCGGGCTGAGGCGAATGTCCACCCGCACCGGGCTGAATCCGGCGGCCGTCAGCCGCTGCTCAATGGCGTTGAGCAGAAATTCGGTGGCCGGGCAGCCGGAATAGGTTGGGGTGAAGGTCACGCGCCAGCCGTTGCCGTCGCGCGCCACGTCGCGCACCATGCCCAAATCGGTGATCGACAGCACCGGCAGCTCGGGATCGCTGATCTGTTGCAGACAGTGCCAAATCTGCGGGATTTCAGCGGGTTGCAAACGAGTGACGTTCATCGCGGCCTCCTACCATTGGCCGTTTGGATAGGCGCGTTGCAGGAACTGCATCTCCGCCAGCAGCGGGCCGAGGTGTTCACTGTGTCGGCCTTGTTTGCCGCCGTGCCGGAACGCCTGCTCGGCGGGCAGCGTCAATGTCGCCTGGCGCAGCGTCTCTTCCACCTGCGCTTGCCAGGGAGCCTGCAGCTCGCGCGGATCGACGGCGATGCCCTGTTCCGCCAGCTCAAGCTCCAGCGCGTCGGCGTGGAACAGCTCGGCGGTGAAGCGCCACAGGTTATCCAGCGACTGCTGGATCTTGCGGTGGCTGATGTCGTTGCCGTCACCGAGGCGGATCATCCAGCCGCGGCTGAAGCGCAGGTGGTAATCGGCCTCCTTCAACGACTTGGCGGCGATGGCGGCGATCTGCGCATCGCCGCTGCGGCTCAACGCCTGGTGCAGCTGCACGTGGTAGACGTCGAGCAGGAACTGGCGCACCAACGTGTCGTTGAAACCGCCGTTCGGCTGTTCCGCCAGCAGCAGGTTATGAAACTGGCGTTCGTCGCGGCCGAAGGCCAGGCTGTCTTCGCTGCAGGGCGGCCCGGCCAGTCCGGCGGCGTAGCCCAGGAAGTGGCGCGCCTGGCCGAGCAGATCGAGCCCGATGTTGGCCAACGCCAGATCGATCTCCAGCTCGGGCGCGTGGCCGCACCAGGCGCACAGGCGCTGGGCGAGGATCAGAGGCGTGTCGCCCTGGCGAAGCAAATAGCTGATGCGCGGATCGTTAACCGTCATGGTCGCCTCTACATGTTCTTGATGCCGTCGGGAATGGTGTAAAACGTCGGATGACGGTAGATCTTGTCTTCGGACGGATCGAAGAACGCGCCGCGATCTTCCGGCTGCGAGGCGATCAGATGGCGCGATTGCACCACCCAAATCGAGCAGCCTTCATTACGGCGCGTGTAGGCGTCGCGGGCGTTTTCCAGCGCCATTTGGTCGTCGGCGGCGTGCAGGCTGCCAACGTGGCGATGCGCCAGCCCTTGTTTGCTGCGGATAAACACTTCATACAGCGGCCATTCAACGTGGCTCATGATCTCGGTTCCTTATGTTGGCTATGCGGCGGAAGCGGCGTTTTTCGCGGCGTGGGCCATGGCGCCGTCACGCACCCAGGCGCCGTCTTCCCAGGCGCGGCGTTTGGCCTGCAGGCGTTCGTGGTTGCATTGGCCACGCCCTTTGATCACCTCATGCAGCTCGCTCCAGTCGATCTCGCCGAAGCGATAGTGGCCGGCAGCGGCATCCCAGTGCAGATCCGGATCCGGCGCCGTCATGCCCAGCGCTTCCAGCTGCGGTACGGTGTTGTCGACGAACTTCTGCCGCAGCTCATCGTTGCTGTGGCGTTTGATTTTCCACGCCATGCTCTGGGCGCTGTGGGGGGAGTCGACGTCGCTCGGGCCGAACATCATCAGCACCGGCCACCAGAAGCGATCGATGGCGTCCTGCAGCATGGCGCGCTGCGTGTCGCTGCCGTTGGCCATCGCCATTACCGCCTCGTAGCCCTGGCGCTGGTGGAAGCTCTCCTCTTTGCAGATCTTCACCATCGCCCGCGCATAGGGGCCGTAGGACGCGCGGCACAGCGCCACCTGGTTGACGATGGCGGCGCCGTCGACCAGCCAGCCGATCACGCCGATATCCGCCCAGTTGAGCGTGGGGTAATTGAAGATAGAGGAGTATTTCATCTTGCCGTCGAGCATCTTTTGGTAGATGTCCTGGCGCGAACAGCCGAGGGTCTCGGCGGCGCTGTAGAGGTACAGACCGTGGCCGGCTTCATCCTGCACTTTGGCCAGCAGCACCGCCTTGCGGCGCAGCGTGGGGGCACGCGTCAGCCAGTTGGCTTCCGGCAGCATGCCGATGACTTCCGAGTGGGCGTGTTGGCCGATCTGCCGAATCAGGTTCTGACGATAGGCGTCCGGCATCCAGTCTTTAGCCTCAATGGCGATATCCGCCGCGATCTTGTCGTCGAAATGCTGCTGATACTGTGCGTCAGTTGTCATGCTTGCCTCTTGGTGATTCGTATTTTTCACATTAAATATAAAAATGTGAATCACTTTAACTAACCATAAGGCTACAAACTGATAACAAAAAGATCAAACGAGATTTATGTGGTTTTGCGAGCGCACTCACAAGTGTTTTTGTTAATCATTTGATTTTATTTTATAAATATAAAAAGTGACTCCGTATTAATGCCAGGGTAAACGGCTTGAAAGCGCTTCTTGTTCTCTTTTTGTTAAAATTGAGTTTGGCGTTGACTGGCATTTATGTGATACGTAATTAAGCTGTATGGTGAAAATTTATGAATTCCGGAGGGCACATGCAGCAGTTACACAGTTATCTTTCTGGCGCCTGGGTGTACGGGCAGGGAGAGGCGCGCGAGATCCGTCACGCCGTAACCGGCGAAGCGCTGTACCAGGTTTGCTCCGACGGCCTGCCGTTAGCGGCGAGCCTGAGCTATGCCCGCAGCCACGGCGGCCCGGCGCTGGCGCACATGACGTTCCAGCAGCGCGCCCAGATGCTGAAAGCGGTGGCGAAACACCTGCTGGCGCATAAAGAGACGCTGTATCAGATTTCCTATCAAACCGGGGCGACGCGCAGCGACGGCTGGGTCGATATCGAAGGCGGCATCGCCACGCTGTTCGCCTATGCCGGCATGGCCGGCCGCGATCTGCCGGACGATACGCTGTGGCCGGAAGATGAGCTGATCCCGCTGTCGAAGCAGGCGCAGTTCGCCGCCCGCCACGTATTGACCTCGCGCCCCGGCGTGGCGCTGCATATCAACGCCTTCAACTTCCCTTGCTGGGGCATGCTGGAAAAACTGGCGCCGACCTGGCTGGCGGGCATGCCGGCCATCATCAAACCGGCCACCGCCACCGCGCAGCTGACGCAGGCGATGGTCAGGCTGATCGTCGACAGCGGGCTGGTGCCGGAAGGCGCGCTGCAGTTGGTATGCGGCGGCGTCGGCGACATGTTTGCGCACCTGGATTATCAGGATGCGGTAACGTTCACCGGTTCGGCGCAGACCGGGCAGCGGCTGCGGGCGCATCCGCGCCTGTTGGAGAAATCGATCGCGTTCACCATGGAGGCGGATTCGCTCAACTGCTGCGTGCTGGCGGAAGACGTGACGCCGGAGATGCCGGAGTTTGCGCTGTTTATCAAAGAAGTGTGCCGTGAAATGACCGCCAAGGCGGGGCAGAAGTGCACCGCGATCCGCCGCATCATCGTGCCGGCGGCGCAGGTGGCGGCGGTGCGTCAGGCCTTGTTGCAGCGTCTGGCGGGGGTGACGGTGGGCGACCCGCAGTTGGAGCAGGTGCGCATGGGGGCGCTGGTCAGCCACGAGCAGCGTGATGATGTGCAAAGCAAGGTGGAGTTCCTGCTGCGCAACGGCTGCGAACCGCTGTGCGGCGCGTCGTTGGATAAGCTGGAAGTGATGGGCGACAGCGCGCGCGGCGGGGCGTTTTATCCGCCGACCCTGCTGTATTGCGCCGATCCGTTCACCCATCAGGCGGTACACGGCACTGAGGCCTTCGGCCCGGTGGCGACGCTGATGCCGTATGCGGATACCGAGCAGGCGATCGCGTTGGCGTTGCTGGGGCAGGGCAGCCTGGCGG
This sequence comes from Serratia sp. PGPR-27, assembly GCF_022678525.1. Classification (NCBI taxonomy): domain Bacteria; kingdom Pseudomonadati; phylum Pseudomonadota; class Gammaproteobacteria; order Enterobacterales; family Yersiniaceae; genus Serratia; species Serratia sp. PGPR-27. The sequence goes on from NZ_JALBYS010000004.1 coordinate 88,864, forward strand.
GATCGCTGGTGACCGCCGATCCGGCGGTGGCCAAGCGCTTCATTCGCGCGGCGGCGTGCGCCCATGGCCGCATGTTGATTTTGGATGAACAGGCGGCGGCGGAATCCACCGGCCACGGTTCGCCGCTGCCGATGCTGGTGCACGGCGGCCCGGGGCGCGCCGGCGGCGGTGAAGAGCTGGGTGGACTGCGCGCGGTGAAGCACTATATGCAGCGCACGGCGATCCAGGGCAGCCCGGCGATGCTGGCGGCCATCGGCGGCGAATGGGTGCGCGGCGCGCCGGTCGCCGAACATCCGGTGCACCCGTTCCGGAAATACTTCGAGCAGCTGCAGCTGGGCGACAGCCTGTTGACCGCGCGCCGTACCGTGACTGAAGCGGATATCGTCAACTTCGCCTGCCTGAGCGGCGACCACTTTTACGCGCACATGGACAAGATCGGCGCTGCCGATTCGCTGTTCGGCGAGCGGGTGGCGCACGGTTACTTTGTGGTGTCCGCTGCGGCCGGGCTGTTTGTCGACGCCGCCGTCGGGCCGGTGATCGCCAACTATGGCATGGAGAATCTGCGCTTTATCGAACCAGTGAAGATCGGCGACACCATTCAGGTGCGGCTGACTTGCAAAAAGAAAATCCGCAAGCCGCAAAAAACCGCCGAAGATCGGCCGCACGGCGTGGTGGTGTGGGATGTTCAGGTGTTGAATCAGGAACAGCAACCGGTGGCGCTGTACAGCATTCTGACGCTGGTGGCGCGCCAGCAAGGGGACTTCGAGGCATAATGCGCGTTTCGCCGCCGCCGGCATCCCGGCGGCGGCGAGCCATTCAGATCAGCGGCTGCCCGCGCAGCTGTTCCAGCACTTTCAGCGGCGAACGCTGCGGATCCTGCATCTTGTTCACCGGCAACAGGAAGGTCTGTTCCAGCATAAACTGGCCGCCCATTGCGGCGTGCGGCGTTTGATCCGAGAAGCAAATCCAGCTGCTGCCCGGTGGGAATTCCAGCGCCAGCTGCGGACCCCGTTGCTGATAATCGCCGTCGGCCTTCATGGCGTCATGCAACTGCAGCATCAGGTGGTCATAATGGCTGCGGCGGGTCTTGGTGATGCGCACCTGATGCTGCAGCCAACTGCTGAGGGCGGAGTAGCGTGCGAGGCGCGGCATAAAGCGTGCCGCCAGCTCAGGGAACGGCTCGCCGACGCGCCATTGGCGATGCTCGCCGTGCGGGTTGATGTTGGTGAAAATGCGCAGAATGCGTTCGCCGTAGTTCGGGCGCGACGGGAAAGCGTCAACGTGCAGGCGGCTGTCGTCTTTGCGCCAGGAACTGGTCGCCCGCCAGGCGGAAACCGGGTGCAAACGCAGGCTGCCGGTCGGGTGGTGCAGCGCCTCCTGATACTCGGGCAGCAGCCCGGCGATCAGCTGGCGGCAAGATTGATAATAGCGCTCCAGCAGTTGCTGAACCTGTTGACGGTGTTCCGCGACGGCGACGCCGCTCAGTTTGCCGGACAGCGGTTGATAGCTGATGTTTTTGCGCTTCGGATCGACCAGCGTTGGATCCAGCAGCGGCATTTCCTGTTCAGACAGGGTGAAGGCCAGTTCGGGCAGAAACAGTACCTTGCCCTGTTCCAGTTCGCTGACCGCGCTGGATGCTTCCGCTGCCGCCCATTGTCGCAACGGCAGCGTCAGGACGGCCTGTTCACGCATAATATCGCCAGTAGGCATGAGATCTCCTCGCAAATCTATATCGCTTTATTCCCGTCTTTCAGGTTGCCGCGTGATTGGCTGCACTGGCTTGCGCAGTGGCTGGCTGGAGCGGCGTCAGCAGGCCGCTCAATTGCAACGTGAAATTTGTGGGTTCTATTATGGATGTATCAGCAGGGCGCAGTGCGCCGAAGCGTGCGATGGCTTCCTGATATAGAGAATAGTCCTGATAAGGATATCACCGGCAATACCAATGAAAAGTAAACGAGGGCTAAACGGGGCTGCGCGTAGGCACGAATAATCAAAAATGGCACGAATTGTCTGCGGAATGGCGATTTTTTATCTTGTTGAATTTTAATGGAAATAAATATTACGCTTATTATTGGCGTTATTTTATTCAGAGCGCAGGGTAACCCGGGAAAATAATGTTGCGGAGAGGAATTATTTCATTTTGGTTGGTAATAAATCGGGCCGCCAAAATTTGGTGGCCCGATTAATGATTAAGCGCCGTAAATGCAGTTTTTGCCTTTTTTCTTGGCCTGATACAACGCACTGTCTGCCTCATTGATAAAGCTGATCGGCGTATCGTTATACATATGTGGCACTTTGGCGCAGATACCGATGCTGATGGTGACGATGCCGTGCGGATTACCCTGATGCGGAATTTTCAGATCGCGCACCGCGTTGATGACGCGTTCGGCGAAAATCAGTGCGCCCTGGACGTCGGTATCCGGCAGGATGATCCCCATCTCTTCGCCGCCGTAACGCGCCAGAACGTCGTTGCTGCGGCACGCCAACCCTTTGAGCGTTTGGCCAATCTGCTGCAGGCATTGGTCACCGGCGACGTGGCCATAGCTGTCGTTGTACTGTTTGAAATAGTCGATATCCAGCATCAGCAGCGCCACGCTGCGGTAGTTGCGCGAAGCCCGTGCCAGCTCGTTCTTCAGCGCGATATCAAACTGGCGGCGGTTGGCCAGCCCGGTCAGGCCGTCCAGCAGCGCCAGCTCTTCGAGCATCTGGTTGATGCTGGTCAGCTGATCGCGGGTGCGCATCAGCTCGGCTTCGGTTTGCATGCTGTGCTTGATTTGCCGCAGCAGCACCATGCCCATCGCCAACAGGATCATCAGCAGCGAGAGGCCGCCGACGGCGAACAGGCCGGCGTCGGTGCGCCAGTCCGCCAACGCGTCGCGTTTCGACAGCCCGGCGGCGATCACCAGCGGAAAGCGGTTGACCCGCGAATAGCCGTAGATGCGCTCTACTTTGTCGTACAGCGAGGTGATGGTGGCGTTACCGAATTCCGAATGCGGCAAAATTTCGCTGAACAGCACACCCTTGGCGATGTTTTTACCGATCGACGCCGCCGAGTAAGGGCGGCGGTAAAGGATGGTGCCGTCCGCCAGCAGCAGATTCAGTGAGGCGTCGGTGTTGAGGGCGAAGCTATCGTAAAACTGGCGGAAATAATCGATGTACAGCGTCGCCAGCACCACGCCGCCAAAGCTGCCGTCCGGGTTGTTGAAACGCCGCGAAACGGGAATGATCAGATCGCCGGTGGTGCGGCTGCGGATCACCTTGCCGATGTACAGGCCGCCGTCGTCGCGGTTTTGATGGTATATGAAGTACTCGCGATCGGCGTTGTTGGCGTTCTTGATGAACTTGCCCGAGGAGGTCGCCAGCCAGCGGCCGCGCGCATCGTAGAGAAACAGCCCATGCAGCTGCGGCAGGTTGCCGACCTGCGTTTGCATCACCCGCTGCAGCCGGGTCAATTGCGATGGCCCCAGTCCGTCGTTCTGGAGACGTTCGGTCAGATCGAGCAGATTGCCGTCCACCTGCATGAAAGTATCGTCGGCATGCTGCGCCAGCGAGCGGGCGAGGTTGGCGGATTCATGCTCGGCGCTGCGCAGATCGCGCTGGTGTGCGTTCCAGATTTGCCAGCTGTTAAAGAGGATCAGCGTGGCGGCAACGATGATGACAAACACGCCGGCCTGAAATAATAATGGGGAGCTTTTAACGCTGCGCGCCGGCACGGCATCCTGTATGGGTTGCTGCTGAGTCATGTCACCCTTGTTGTTTGATTACTATTCAGTTTGAGTTAAGAGCAATCTTATATTTTATGCATAAATGCGTCAGACCTCTAGCCTTTAACGAGGCGATAAGGCGAAAGGTCGATCGCTGCCCGCATCAGCGGCGGTGTGAACACCTCGGAGTGAAAGAGCCATGTCTGATTACATCATTATCGCTTTACTGACGCTGGCGGTGTATTACCCCCTTACGCTGGGAACGCTGGCGGTGATGATGTACTTCGCCTGGCGCCGCCGCCGATCGCCCTATTGGCGGTTGGGATTGGCGCTGTTGGCGCTGCTGTTCGTGCTGTTCGCCAAGGCGGCGTATGACTGGCACCGCTATGGCTAGCGGCGCCATGCGGGGTTATTCGACGTTGATCATCCAGTTGACGCCGAATTTGTCGGTCAGCATGCCAAAACCTTTGGCCCAGAAGGTGGCTTGGTAAGGCATCGTCACCTGGCCGCCCTGCGCCAGATTGTCGAACAGTTTGCGTCCTTGTTCCGCATCGCTGGGGTTCAGCGACAGCGAGAAACCTTTGTGAGAAGCACCGCCGCTGTCATCTTGCGGACAGCCGTCGGAGGCCATCAGCACGCCGTCGCCGATCAGCAGGCGCGCATGCATGATCGCTTCCGGATTGACGTCCTGCGGTCCGCCTTGCCGGGCTTCTTCGGGCATGTCTTTAAAGCGCATGACCATTTCAACTTTGGCATTCAACTGCTGTACGTAGAAGTTAATCGCTTGCTCACAGTTACCGCTGAAAAACAGATAGGGTTGTACCAGCATGACATTGACCTCGATTATGGCCCGACAGGCAACGACCGGCTCTCGGGCGGACGAAATGATTGCTGGCGGCAATAATTGCCGTCGGTGACTTACTAGTGTAGTTCCCCTGGCGCAGAATGCTTGTGCGAGGTGAGCGCGCCTTCGCCGGCGGTGTGACGGGCAAAGGCGCGAAGGGGTCAATACAGCGACGGTTCGCCGGGTGGGCGGGTTTTAAAGCGGCGGTGCAGCCACATGTATTGGTCGGGGGCCAGCAGCACTTGTTCTTCCACCACGCGGTTCATCTTGGCCGCCGCGCGCGTTTCATCATCCAGCGGGAAGTCCGTCAACGGCGGCTGCACGATCAGCTCATAGCCCTGAGCATTTGGCAGGCGGCGCGGCACGAAAGGCACGATCGACGGCCGCCCCATGCGCGCCAGAATAAAGGTGCCGGTGGTCGTGGCGGCATTTTCCACGGCGAAGAACGGTGTGAATACGCTACTTTGCGGCCCATAATCGTGATCCGGCGCGTACCACAGGATTTCGCCCTGTTTCAGGTTGCGGATCATACCTTTGATATCTTTACGATCGATCATGAATTTATTCGAGCGCAGCCGGCCGCGGGTCTGTACCCATTCCATCAGCTTGTTGTTGTGCGGGCGATGCACACCGATGCCGGGGTTTTGCATGCCGAAAATGCGCGCACCCAGTTCCAGCGTCAGGAAATGCAGACCGATCAGCAGAACGCCTTTGCCGTCCTGACGCGCCAGCCGCATGTTTTCCATGCCGCTCACCTTGAACCAGCGGGCGATGCGCCAGTCGGGCCAGAACCAGGCCATGCCGACTTCGAACAGGCCCATGCCGACGGACTCAAAATTTTTGACGATCAGCGCCTCGCGCTCGGCGGCGGGCATTGCGGGGAAGCAGAGTTCTAAATTGCGGCGCGCTATTTTTACCCGGCGTTCCATTAGGCGCATGGCTATTCTGCCAAGGCCGTGTCCGAGCCGATAAATGAGCGGGTAGGGCAGTAATACCAAGAGATAGAGTATTCCCAGTCCTATCCACAACAACCAATAACGAGGGCGCAAGAATTCGCGCTCAAAGCGTTGGTTAGAAAGCATTTTTCCTGTTATTCCTTTTCTTTGCCAATGGGACCTTAACCCAAATTGTCATGAGGAAGATGATAGAATATTTTGTGCTAAACAGGATTTTCCATTAATGCTTTTTTTTACGCTTTATTTAAACGCAGGCGAAAAACGAAGCGAAATAGGATTTTTACCGAGGGATGAGGGGATATTTTCCGCTATTTCAATTGGCTGGCGAAATTGAAAAATAAAGACACAATTCAGCGCATCGCAAAAGTGACAACGGCTATGTAACCTTAATGAAACAGTAACGCTACGGAACCGTCCCAAGCGGCGGCCAGTGCGTACAGTAGCGCGAGGATCAGGACAAAAGGTGCATTGAACATCGGCGTTTCCTCCCGGAGGATATGTTTAAAGTTTAGCCTTGCAAGATGACAGCGGGATGAAATCAGATCGTTTTTTGTATGGTGAAATTCAGACGGACGGAAATAGGTAAACCGCTGATTTTTTACTATAGTCATAGTGTGAAGTTGTGCGTTTGCCGCCGGAAGCCTCCGCATTGAGCGGCAGCGGGCAGATTGCCCAGAGCAATATCGCGGAGCGGATGGCGCCTGGCGCGAAACATGTGACGAAATTCTCAGAGGGTTGGTCTGTAAGGATTTGACATGTCATATGAAAATGACGATCTAAACGGTGTTGAGCAACCGAGCGACTACGTGAAAACCACCGCCTGCGAAGTGAGCAGCGGTGTAAAAGCAGCGCTCGAGCAATCATGTGCCTGCCTCAAGGATAACCCTTGGGCGGGGATAGGCGCCGGCGCCGTCGTGGGCCTGGTAATAGGATTTCTGTTAGGCAAAAGGTAATAGGGAGAGTAAAGATGGGCATCATTTCCTGGATCATTTTTGGTTTAATCGCCGGTATCCTGGCCAAGTGGATTATGCCGGGCAAAGACGGCGGCGGCTTTATTGTGACCGTTATATTGGGGATCGTGGGCGCCGTCGTCGGCGGCTATATCAGCACCTTCTTCGGTATGGGCCGCGTTGACGGTTTTAACCTGGGCAGCTTTGTGGTGGCGGTCATCGGTGCCCTTGTGGTGCTTTTTGTCTACAGGAAGATCAAAGGCTAAGCAGCCGTTGCTCAACAGGGTCGCCGCGGCGGCCCTTTTTCGTGAAATCAATCCGGCGGTGCGGCGCGGGCCGTACCCGCTGAAAGGGGAATATCATGGGTCTGTTCGATAGCGTATTGGGTAACATTCTGGGCGGCGGCGCCAACGGTGGTAAAGGTATCGACTACATCGCCATTATGCAGTGGGTCGAGCAACAAGGCGGCCTGCAGGCCATTTTGGACAAGTTCCGTCAGGGGCAGTTCGGCGATATCGTCGGTTCCTGGCTCGGCAATGGCGAAAATCAGCCGATTACCGGCGACCATGTGCAGCAGGCGTTGGGTAGCGACGCCATCAACCAACTGGCTGAAAAGCTGGGCATCGATCCTGCACAGGCGTCCAGCACCATTGCACAGTTCTTGCCAACGGTCGCGGATGCCGCCTCACCAAACGGTGAAGTTCAGCAAGACAGCAACGAGCTGGGCGATATGGTCGGTAAACTGTTCAAATAATGATTAGGCTCCCGGCGTCTGGCCGGGAGCATTCACTCCGTTAATTCCCTCGATCGCCGTCAACGCCTGCTGCAGATGCGCCACCCAGGCGCGCACTTTCTCCGGAATAAAACGTAAAGCGGGGTAGACCGCGTGCAGCGCCATGGGCGGGTAGCGGTATTCCGGCAAAACGGGCACCAGCGCCCCCGTCGCCAGCTGCTCGGCGATTAACGGCCGTTGGGCGCCGCCGATACCGGCTCCAGCCTCAATGGCGGCCAGCAGCGATAGCGTATTGTTGGCGCGGAACGTGGGCCGCACTGCAACCATCTCGGGGCCGTGCGGCCCGAACAGAGTGAGCGTATCGCCGTCGTTCAAACCGCTGTAACGAATGTGCGCATGTTTAGCCAGCTCCGCCGGCGAACGTGGAGCGCCATACTTGGCCAGGTAGGCCGGTGACGCCACCAGCAGGCGTTGCAGCTCGCCCAAACGTTTAGCCACCATGCCGGGCGCATGCAGTTCACCGAAACGCAGCGCCACGTCGATGCCTTCGCCGATCACGTCGGCGCGACGATCGTCCAGCAGCAGCTCGATGGCGAGGTTCGGATGACGTTGCTGGAAAGCGATGGCCAGCGGCGTGACGTGCAACTGCCCGAACCCGGTCGGGGCATGAATGCGCAGATTGCCCTGTAACTGGTGGTGCTGGCCGTGCAGCGATTCTTCCGCTTCGTCGACCGCCGCCAGAATCGGTTTGAGGCGCTGATAATAACTGCTGCCGGCATCGGTCAGGGTGACCGCCCGGGTGCTGCGAAACAGCAGTTGTGCCCTCAGTTGCTGCTCCAGGCCGGCGATTTGCTGACTGACCGCCGGCTGCGTCAAACGCAGATCGCGAGCGGCGGCCGACAGGCTGCCCAGCTCCGCCACCCGCATAAAGGTTTTCATTGCGTTCAGCTTATCCATGTCGATCTTGCCTCTAGATTTTTCTTATAAGTGTTAGTGTAAACACTCTTCTACCGCAAGCATTACTAATCAATGACACTCAGGGTATCGACAACCTGAGGAGTGGCAAGATGGATACAAAGCGACAGGCATTGGTGATCGGCGCCAATGGCGTGATTGGGCGCCGATTGATTGAGGAGCTGACCGGTCAGGGCTGGCAAGTGGTGGGCGTCTCGCGCCGGGGGGGACAATCGGCGCCGGGGGTGCGCCACCTTCAGGTTGATCTGCTGGATGCGGCGGCGACGCGCGACGCGCTGCGGCCGCTGAGCGCGATTAGTCACGTTTTCTATGCCGCCTATCAGGATGCGCCGGACTGGGCGGGGCTGGTGGCGCCGAACCTGCAGATGTTGCAACACGTTGTCGAAGGGCTGGAGCCGATCGCGCCGGCGTTGGAGCACATCAGTTTGATGCAGGGTTATAAGGTGTATGGCGCGCATTTGGGGCCGTTTAAAACGCCGGCGCGCGAAAGCGATGCCGGGCATATGCCGCCGGAGTTTAACGTGGCGCAGCAGCAGTATCTGGCGCAGCGGCAGGCCGGCAAACGCTGGCGTTGGAGCGCCATCCGTCCAAGCGTGGTGGGGGGCTTCTCCCTCGGCAACCCGATGAATCTGGCGTTAAGCATCGCGGTTTACGCGTCGATCAGCAAAGCGCTCGGGCTGCCGTTGCGCTTCCCGGGTAAACCGGGCGCTTACCACAGCCTGCTGGAAATGACCGACGCCGGGCTGTTGGCGCGCGCCACGCTGTGGGCGGCGACCGAACCTGCGGCGGCCAATCAGGCGTTTAATATCAACAACGGCGATCTGTTTCGCTGGAGCGAGATGTGGCCGAAAATCGCCGCTTACTTTGGGCTGGAATGCGCGCCGCCGCTGCCGATGTCGCTGGAGATCATGATGACGGACAAAGCGTCGCTGTGGCGGGAGCTGGCGCAGCGGCACCAATTGGCCGAACCGGACTATCGCGCGGTGGCCGGCTGGCGTTTCGCCGATTTCGTCTTTTCCTGGGACTATGACATGTTCGCGGATGGCAGCAAGGCGCGGCGCTTCGGTTTCCACCAGTTTGTCGAAACCGAAGTCATGTTTTTCTCACTGTTCGATGAGTTCCGCCGCCGCGGCATCATTCCCTGAACGTGGCATTGGTTTCCCCGCAGCACCGGCCGCGGGGAATGGGCTCAGAACGTCAGCATGATCTTGCCGATGTGCTCGCTGGACTCCATCAGCGTATGCGCGGCGGCGGCTTGCTCAAGCGGGAAGGTTTTAAAAATTTGCGGTTTCAGCACGCCACGCTCCAGCAGCGGCCAAACCTTTTCGCGCAGATCGGCGGCAATCTGCGCTTTGTCCGCCACGCTGCGCGAGCGTAGCGTCGACCCGGTATGGGTCAGACGTTTCAACAGCAGCGGCATCAGATTGAGCTCTTTCACCACGCCGTTTTGCGTGCCGATTTGCACGATGCGGCCTTCCATCGCTGCGGCCTGATAGTTTTTGGCGACATAATCGCCGGCGATCAGGTCGACGATGACGTCGGCGCCTTTACCGTTGGTGGCGTCTTTGGTGCGTGCGACAAAGTCTTCGCTGCGGTAATTAATCGCCACGTCGGCGCCCAGCGCCAGGCTGGCCTGACGTTTCTCTTCGGAGCCGACGGTGGTGATCACCTGGGCGCAGAAGGCCTTCGCCAGCATGGTGGCGACCGTGCCGATACCGGAGGTGCCGCCATGGATCAACACGGTTTCGCCGGCTTTGAGATGACCGCGCTGGAACACGTTGACCCAGACGGTAAAGAAGGTTTCCGGCAGCGCGGCGGCCTCGGTCAGGCTCAGCCCCGCCGGCACCGGCAACGCATTGCTTTCATGCACGGTGCAGTATTCCGCATAGCCACCGCCGGCGATAAGGGCGCAAACCCGATCGCCGAGCGCGAAGTGGGTCACGCCTTCACCGATGGCCACCACTTCGCCGGCAATTTCCAGGCCGGGGATATCCGAGGCGCCTGGCGGCGGCGCATAGTTCCCCTGGCGCTGTAGCACGTCGGGGCGGTTAACGCCGGCGGCGGCGATTTTCACCAGCAGTTCGCCCGCTTGCGGAGCGGGCACCGGGCGTTCGGTAACGACCAGAACGTCGGGAGCGCCCGGTTCGCTGATTTCAATCGCTTTCATCGTGCCGGGCAGCGCTGCATTTGTTGACATGGTTACTCTCCTCATCGTGGCGGACGTGGTTATCAGGCGAAACGTCCGCAATAAAGTCTGCTGTTAGCTTAGCGAAATCGAATGAGGCGCGCGTGGTTGAATAGAGCGGTTTTGCGAGGAAGAGGCGAAGCCGCCGCGATGGGCGGCAGGGCATTAATCGTTAGGCGGGATGCGGAACCCTTTTAACGAGACGATGAAGTGTTCTTTTCCTTTGGAGATTTTGGCGCCTTTATCGCACCACAGGCTGGCAAGCTGGAAGAAGTCGTCGCTGCCGATATCGTAAGCCAGTTCGATTTTCTTGGCGGTGCCGGCGCGGATGAGTTTTTCTGCTTCCTGATGGTTTGCAGCTTTAATTATGGTCATGGGCGAAATCCTTGGTGTTAAGCCAGAGCGGATAAACGCGAATCATCATATGGCCATAATGTGACAATTTTGTGATGAAAGCATGACAGCCCGCGAAGGCGCGGCGCGCGATGTGCCGGGCCTTCGCGGTGAAAGCGCGTTGTCGGTTACCGATCGTGCGGGCGGACGAGTGTGCTTTTTTTCTGAGATTTTAAATGCTTGTAGAGGGCGAAGCCCGCAATGCCGGCCAAGACGGCCAGGAGGGCAAGGGATCCTGTGGCCATGAACGTTACCTCCGAATAAGAATGGCAAGGAGGCGTATTTGTGACATTCATCACTTTGTGGGGCAATGAGAGCAATCTGTAATCGGAAGACGCTTTGAGGGATAGGCAAAAAAAAAAGCGCCTATAGGGAGGCGCATAAAGATTTGCAACACAGCTTGTTGTGTTCAACACCAGGAGGAGTGGTGAACTGAGGCATATTCTATGCAGCGGCAAAGGAGGCTGATATAGGCATTACTCCGAAAGCGCCACTACCACTCATACCCCAACTGAATGTTGTAATCGGGATCCTTATTGGTGGAATAGGGATCAGACTGGCGGCGGCGATCGGTTTTCTTCACCGGGCCTTCATACGCGGGATAAGGTTTGGCGCGCGGTTTGCTGCAGCCAGGATGATCGCACTCAATATCGACGCGAAAACCGCTTTTATCTCTCGCCTCTGTCCAGGCAATCGGCGGTTTTCCCGTTTTGGGGGCCGGCCCTGAGGGGGCAGGCGGCTTGGGCGCGGGAATCATGCTGGGGTCGGGGGCTTGATAATTGAGCTCCAGTGCACTCTGCGGAGCGCTGTAAGCGGCAAAGGCCAGCAGGGCGGCGGCACTGACAGCCGGTAATGTAAGCCATCTCGGCATGGTGAATCTCCCTGAATGATTTCGTCAGGCAACTATAAAACAGCAGAACGAGAATTACTATCATTTGCCTTGGGCGTTACGGGCGAGCCAGGCGGCGGCCCTATCGGCAGACAGGGTCAAATCCTGTGCGTTTAGCCGAGATTAGCGTCCCATCGCGGCGAAAAAGGTTGCTATTGCCGCTCGCTCATGAGTTAATGATGTCGGCCTGTGGTACAGACCTATTTATGCACGACATTTTGAGTAAAGTAGTTCAAATTTAAAGCGTTATCCCGGATAGCCCTTCTCTGACGAATTTCCTTTCCAGTGCCTCCATAAGTAACTGATGACCGGCTACCTCGCCCATGGCGGCTTACATTTATTATTGAAGGAAATTAGACATGTCTAACATGATCAAAGGTCAAGTGAAGTGGTTCAACGAAGCTAAAGGTTTTGGTTTCATCACCCCAGCAGACGGCAGCAAAGACGTATTCGTACACTTCTCTGCTATCCAGGATCAAGGCTTCAAGACCCTGGCTGAAGGCCAGAACGTACAGTTCTCTATCGAGAACGGTGCGAAAGGTCCATCTGCGGCTAACGTTACCGCTATCTAATTGGCGTTTCCCGCTGATTGAAAAGAACCCGCTGCGGCGGGTTTTTTTATGCCTGCAATTTGGCAGCGCGCAAAAAAAAGCCCGCAAGTCTGCGGGCAAAAGTTCCTTGTTACTTCTTCATTTGCGAGCGCTTCTCTGGGGGGGAAACGCCTGAAGACAGGCTACGCGAGGCCGGCTTAAGATTCTGCGGCCAAACCGTTAAGAAAGTGAAAATCCAGGCGGCTGCTACGCTGATAGCAGAGGCCGGCAGGGCTGGAGCGGTGTCCATCGCCTCCGGTTTTGTAATACACTGACGGCAATCGTAAATAAGGGAGAAGGGTATGCAAGTTAACGATCGAGTGACGGTAAAAACAGACGGCGGCCCGCGGCGTGAAGGCGTCATTCTGGCCGTAGAGGTGTTCAACGAAGGCACCATGTACCTGGTTTCTCTTGACGACTACCCGGCGGGCGTATGGTTTTTTAATGAGATCGACAGCCGTGACGGCACGTTTGTGGAGCCCTGTCGCGAGCACGGGCAGTAACTTAGGCTAATCTCATTAATTTGCTAATGAAATTGTCCATTTTGAGATTATTTCATTGCGGTAAGATTTTTTTTATCGACGGCAAAAAAATACCCGTTGCGCTAGCGGGGGATAACGCAACAGGTATTTTTTTGTGGTTCCAGCGGCTGCTATCCAGATGACATTATCATCGGGTATTTAACGGCTGGTAAAACAGAGCGGGGGCGTTCTCTGTGGTTCAGCGGCTATTGACGAATATTCCACTGGTCAATGTATCGGTCAAACGAACAACGTGATAAATGATCTGCTTGTTGTGCGTTTTTATTTTCCGCTTGATGTTTCCCTTGTGGGAAGAGACCGTTTTGGCCTTTATTTGCATCTGGTCTGATATCTGGATGGTGCCTTGACCGGACATCCACATGCGTAACATGTTTGATTCAGTCTGGCTCAGCGTTACCGGCGTTTGATCCAGAGAGGATTTCTCCGTACGGAGGGACGTTCTCTCGAGATAGTGGCTAAGTAGCTGATTCATAGTCTCTGGCTTGATGGATTTTGACGATATGATGACGTTCTTGCGAACATATAAATAATCGTCGAAATGTACGTTGGTAATGGCCATGAAGATGAAGAATAACGTATCCGGGTGCAGTGAAATCACCCGTTTTATTCGCTCGGTGGCGTTTGCTTCGTGGATGAAGCAGTCCTCGTTAATAAACACCAGGCTCGGATTCAACTTGCTGCATTTTTCATGCAGGCTGTCAATGTCCTCGATGGCATTAATATGGCGCTTCTTCACGCCATGCGAAGTCAGATAGTCGGTTAACCCCAATCTGGTATAGCTGCATGAATCCATGATAATCGTTGGCATATCGCACCCCCACTTAAATCCGTTTTACTGCGGTAATATGAAAAAAGCCTAAAAAGCCGAAAGGCAAAATGGAGCAATAATTCAGTGTAGCGAGTGTTCTATCAATAAACACGGCGTCACTCAATGATATTTTCATACTAAACTTATTAATTGCATGAATCTATAAGTTTGGCTTAAGTCAGAGCGATCTGCTGCTCGTCCAGCTTCGGCATGTTGAGCCTGATCTGCGCTTGGCGCCCGCGCCTGCCGGCATTGCTTGCCGCGAATCTGTTCATCATGTCACGAAACAAAATTTTAGTTTGCTAGGAAAAGTCTTAAAAAAAATTCATGTGTCGTTTTTTTGAAGTCTTTCAGCGCATTTTTTGAGTGATTAAAAAATACCCTCTCTGAGGTTGTTTTATTTTTTTGTTTAAAAATCATTAATTTGTGTTGATTTCATGCTTTCCATGCTAATGATTAGCACTTCTTTTTTTATCATAACGGCAAACGAAAGTTAACATTATGGCCGGAATGTGTAGCTTATTTGTTGCTATAAATCACCGTTTTACAATGAGTTATCTGGATATTTATTTTAAATGAAATAATTTTCGTGAATGTTTAACGGTGATTGAGTGATTTCTCTAAACTATCATCCTGCTGCCCGATCCGCAGGGGAGGAATGGCAGGTCGGAGTTGTCTCTGGCCCGCGTTGGTTTTAACTTGCCTCTCCACCTTTCAAAAACAGGATGTCGCGGTGAGACGGAATCAGTATGGGCAGCCGATAGGCGAAGCCCTCCCTCATTGGCAGCCGGCAGGCATGCCCGGGCACTCGCCACTGCAAGGGCGGTTTTGCCGCCTCGAACCGCTTAACCTCGAGCGCTGGGGGGAGGCGCTTTATCAGGCTTATCAATCCGCCGAGGACGATCGCGACTGGACTTATCTGTTTTGGGAGCGGCCGCAGTCGCGCGCAGATTTCCAGCGTTATCTTCAGGCTCAGGCGTCCAGCGCTGACAGAAACACGATGGTAGTGATCGATCAGTCAAACGGGCGTGCGGTGGGAAGCTGCGCTTTTTTGCGCATCGATCCTGCCAACGGCGTGGCCGAACTGGGCACTATCAACTGGTCGCCGCTGATGAAGCGCAGCGCGCTGGGTAGCGAGGCGATTTTCCTGATGCTGCGGCATCTGTTCGACGATCTTGGCTACCGGCGCTGCGAATGGAAATGCGATAGCCTCAATCTTCCTTCACGCCAGGCCGCCGAGCGCTTGGGTTTCCGCTATGAAGGCACCTTCCGCCAGGCCGTCGTCGTCAAAGGACGCACGCGCGACACCGACTGGCTGTCGATCGTCGACGGGGAATGGCCGGCGCGGCGCGCGGCGTTTGCCGCCTGGCTGTCGCCGGATAATATCGGCGATGACGGGCGGCAAGAACGGCGTTTGCAGGCCTTCCAACTCGGGTAATACGCCGCGCGCGTTAGGCCGTTTCCGCCAGGCAATGGCGCAACGAGTCCAACGCCAGCCTGATGTCCTGTTCTTCCGTCATCCAGTTGACCAGTGCGGCGCGGATCCCCGGCTGACCGTTATAACGCGTAGGGGTGCAGCACACCACGCCGTGCCGGCTCAGGCGCTCGAGAAAACGATCGCGCGCCGCCTCGCTGTCGCCCTGTGGATGGCTGAGTGCGAAGCAGACCACGTTCAAATTCACCGGCGCCAGCAGCTGGAAACCGTCATCGGCTGCCAGCGCCGCCCCCAGCGCCTGCGCCAATCGGACGTTGCGCTCGACGATATCCCGTATGCCGCTGCGGCCATAGGCTTTCAGCGTCAGCCAGAGCGGCAGGGCGCGGAAGCGGCGCGAATTCTCCGGCGTCAGATGCAGATAGTTGTCTGGCCGCAATGTCGGTGCTTCCAGATAGGCCGAATGGTTCTGAAATACCTGCATTTGCAGATCCAAATGGCGGGTAAATTGGATCGCGCTGTCATAAGGCACGTTCAGCCACTTGTGTGCGTCGACAGTGATGGAATCGGCATGCTGCCAACCCTCAAGCCTTGGAGCGTATAGCGGTGAGCATGCCGCCACGCCGCCAAATGCCGCATCGACATGCAGCCAAAACGGATAACGCTCCCGCAACGTCAGCAGACGCGGCAGATCGTCGAACGCGACGGTGTTGACCGTACCGGCGCTGGCCAGCACCAACGTTGGCTGGCCGGCGCCGGCGGCGAGCTGCCGTTCCAGTGCTTCCATATCCATGGCTTCCGAGTCCGGCAGGCTGGCGACGGTCGTCAGCGCCTCGTGGCCGATACCGAGCATGCTGAGCGCCTTCACGCTGCTGGAATGTGGATTGGCCGACAATACCCGGATGGAACCCAGCGCCGCCAGGCCCTGTTGGGCGATATCCACGCCATGCTGTTGTCCCAGCCACTGCCGGCCAATGGCCAGCCCGGTGAAATTGGCCATGGTCGCGCCGCTGACCAGGCTGCCGCTGAACGTTTCCGGCAGGCCCAGCAGTGATTTCAACTGTGTCACAGCCGCCAGCTCGATCGTGGCTGCGATGGTATCATGGCTGAGCAGGCTATTTTGGTCTGTCACGCTAACCAGCCAGTCCGCCGCTACCGCTGCCGGGGTTCCGCCGCCGGTGACGAAGCCGAAATAACGCGGGCCAGCGCTGGCGGAAATGCCGGCCTGATAGCGTTGCCAAAAGTTATCCAGCGCCGCCAGGGCGCCTTCGCCGTTTTCCGCCAGCCGATCGTCTCCCGGATGCAGCTGCTGTTGATCGCGCGGTGGGCAGACCGAGCGTTGCTGCAGCCCGGTCAGAAAATCTTCCGCCAACTGGCGAGTGTGGTCGAGGATCTGCGGAAACTGTGCGAGGTCTTGTTGTAAACGTGGGTGCATGGCGGCTCCGAAAACGTCAGGGATGATGGGGTAAACATAGAACATTTGCCTGCCGGTCAAAATCGATGAAAAATAACCTTTTTGGATAGCATGGTTAACCAATGATGAATGAACGCATTCCCCTGCATGTCTTGCCGACCTTTGCGATCGCCGCCAGGTTGGAAAATTTGCGCGCCACGGCGCAGCAGGTGCATTTGACGCACGGTGCGGTCAGCCAGCAAATTCAGTTGCTGGAGCAGGCGGTCGGCTATCCGCTGTTTGAACGGTGCGGGCGCGGTGTGCGCCTGAATGCGGCCGGGAAAGAGATGCTGGCGGCGGTAGAGCCGGCGCTGCAGGCGCTGCAGCAGGGCGTCGCCCGCGCCCGACGTGCGGCGACAAGCCAGACGCTGCGCATCAGCGTGTTGCCGTCTTTTGCCCATTATTGGCTGTTGCCGCGTCTGCCTGCTTTTCATGAGGCCTGCGCCGATATTGCGCTGGATATCGATGCGTCGCTGGCGCTGCAGGATCTGTCGCAGCGAGGGTTCGATGCGGCGATCCGCATCGGCAGCGGTCAATGGGCGGGGCTGCAGGCGCAGCGCATCGCGTCGGGTGACGTGCTGCCGGTCGCTTCGCCGGATATGGCGCGAGAATGGGGGGCGGCGTTCGAGAACGGTGGCGATATTCCGTTGCTCGAGCACGACGTCAGTCCCTGGCGCGATTGGTTCAATGCGCAAGGGCGCTCGCTGTGCGGGCGGCAACAGGCGTTGTTCAACGATGCCGGATTGTTGATTCGCGCGGCGGAGCAAGGGTTTGGCATCGCGCTGGCGAAAAAGCTGCTGGTGCAGGATGCCCTCGACGCCGGGAGACTGGTGGCGTTGGCCGCGCCCTGTCGCCTGAGCGATGACGACGTTTATCTGGTGTGGCCGCAGACCGCCGGGCTGACGCCGGCGGTCACCCGCTTGCTGCAGTGGCTGCAGCAACAGTTGGCGGCGATTTAGCGGCGCAGCCATTCCGGTTGCGAGGTGCCGAGCGTAGTCGCCGGCAGCGCCCATTGCAGCGCCGTGCCCTGCAGGCTTAACGGGGCGCGCAGGCGTTGCGCGGCCCCCCAGTAAGTCAATTCCGTTTCCGGGTTCTCGTCGGCGGGGCCGGCCGGCGCCAGCGGTTCCGGCCGATAATCTGCCGAACAGGGATGCGCCAGCAGCAGCTGCGCCGTGCGCGCCAGCGACAGCCGCGCGTGGTAGCCGGTGCCGCGGCTCAGGCGCTGCGCCATACCGGTCAGCACCGCCGCCGCCATCAAATAGCCGGTGGCGTGATCCAGAGCCTGTACCGGCAACGGCACCGGCAAACTGGCGCTGCGCCAAACCATGCCCGCCTCCGCCAACCCGCAGCTCATCTGTACCAGGCTGTCGAAACCACGCCGGGTGCGCCACGGCCCGCTCCAACCATAGGCATTCAGGCAGACGTCTATCAGGCCCGGCGCCAGCGCGCGCCTTTCCTCCGCGCCATAACCCAACTTCTCCAGCGCACCGGCACGGTAGCCGTGCACGATCACGTCGGTGTTTCTCAGCAGATGTTCAAACGTATGGCGATCGTGCGCATTGGTCAGGTTGAGGCGCGCGCTGCGCTTGCCCAGCATGACTTCGTGTTCAACGCCGGGCTCATCCCAACCGTAGGGATCGATGCGCAGCACGTCGGCACCCAAACCGGCAAGAAAACGCGTGGCGATCGGCCCGGCGAGAATGCGCGTCAGATCCAGCACCCGTACGCCGTGCAGCGGCCGGGCGACGGGAAGCGCCCAGCCCGGCGGTGGCGCTTCCGGCTGCAGCGAGGCGTGGATCAGCGGTTCGAGCGCTACGCTTTTGCCCTGAATATGTTGTCGCCACGCGGCCGCCGAGCGCATTTGGGCCGCGCAGCCGCCGGCTTCGATCACCGCTTCCTCCAGCTCGCTTTTTTTCCAGCCCAGCACGCGTTCCGCCAGCGTGCCTTTATCCGATGCCGAACCCAGCACTTGCTCCACCGCTCGCCGATGGTGCGGCGCATTGGTATGCAGGCGTATCCAGCCATCCGTCGTCGCATAGTCGCCGGCCAGCGCGTCCCAGGCCGCAGGCAGCGTCCACCCCAGCGGACGCAGCGTCCAGCCGAACCAGAGCGAGGCCAGACGTTGATCGATCCAGACCTGCGGCGCGTCGGCTGCCTCGCGGCGAAGCAACTCGGCGCAGGCCAAACCGGCGGCGCTCCAGGCGGCGGTAGCCAATTCGGTTACGGGAAAAGCCGAAGGCAATGCGCCGGTGCCGCTTACGGTTAGCCGGTCGGCGGGGGCGGGGCGCTGCCCCAGGCTTTGCCAAATTTCGTCGAGCAGAGTGTGGATCAGAGGCGTCATCGGCCACTCCTTACGGGTCGTCGGAAATATAGCCTAGCGTAGCCCACCGCCGGCGACCTTGCTAAGGTGCAACGTCGAACGTGCGGCCATCGGCCAGTTTGGCGCGCAGGCTGCGGGCCGCTACGCCGGCGAATGGCTGCGCGCTGAAGTTGGCGGTCAGCGCTTTGTCCCACAGGGCCTGATGCAGCGGCCGGAAGGCGGCGTCGGCGCCCAATGTCGCCATCTTCTATTTGTGACATCGAAATATCATCGCGGTATTCCAGTTTATTTTTCGTTTAATAAATTAGCCTTTACTTCATTACCCGACGTCACTATACTCAGCCAAAATTTCGGTGGAGAAACCCAATTGGACAGTTGTAGTTGTAATAAAATAAATAAGGCAAGCTGACCAATTCTCTTCTGATTTGTTGCTTGCCGTTATCGGCGGGCAGCACCCCTCTCCAGTTATTTCTGAGCTGTGCATACCCGAATAAGAAAACGTTTCCTGATGCCAGGTGGCTTCAGGCGAATTGAGTTGGACGTTATTATGGTATTCTGCAGCCACAGCCTTTTCCCTCCAGGCATGACACGCTGATTCGCTGATTTATTTTCAGCGCGTTTTCGCGTGTGCTAAACAGCACATGATTTTATCTCCTGTGATTAATTAAGGAGAAAGTCATGGCTATGACTCCTTTCGTTTTAAATTTATTGCTGGCGATGTGCCTGGGCGCGGTGATTGGCGCCGAGCGCCAGTGGCGCCAACGCATGGCCGGCCTGCGCACCAATGCGCTGGTGGCGACCGGTGCGGCGGTCTTCATTCTCAGCTCCATGTCCACCGATCCGGCCAGCGCCGGCCGGGTGGCCGCGCAGATCGTCTCGGGTATCGGCTTCCTCGGCGCCGGCGTAATCATGCGTGAAGGGCTGAACATTCGCGGCCTCAACACCGCCGCCACGCTGTGGTGTTCGGCGGGGATCGGCGTCCTGTGCGGCCTGGGCCAGCATTGGGATGCGGTGGTCGCCACGCTGGTGATCCTGTGCGCCAATATCCTGCTGCGCGAGGCCGCGCAGCGCATCAACCTGCAGCCGCACCAGCAGGCGACCGATCTGGAACTGTGCTATCGCATTCAGGTGACCTGCGGCGAGCAGGATGAAATTCTGGTGCGCACCCTGATTCTGCAGGCGCTGAACGGCGTCGCCTTGCGGCTGCAATCCTTGCGCAGCGCCGATATTGCCAGCCCGGGGCAATTGGAAGTGTGCGCGGAAATTACCGCTACGCCGGCCGCGCAAAAAGAAATTGAGGGTATTGTTTGCCGCGTCAGTCTGGAAAAAAGCGTGAGTGCCGTGCGTTGGCGCGTCGCGTCCGAATTACCGGTCTGAGTAATAATATAAATATTGATTAACTTTATTATATGTTCGGTTTTATTCATGAGTGCCTTGAATAACGCGGAACATTAAGGAGGCGTTATGGACGATGACCCCGGAAGGGAAATGATTCTTGCGTGGCTGACAGGGTAATCACGCTATTCAGTCACGCTAATTAAAAAATTCCACTCTGCGCAGAGTCACCTGTTTATCGGGCGGGATCTCCCTGTGCGCAGAACGAAAATAAGAGAATAGCGTTATGACTCAGATTAATGAAAGAATGCGTCGCCGTGATAAAGACGCGGTGACCTACGCCATTGCGCAAGAGGCGACCAACAGCATCGCCCAAACGCTGGCGAACCTGAAGTGCAACCGCAACGGCTTGACCCAGGACGACGCCGATGAGCGGCTGGAGCAGTTCGGCGCCAACCAGGTCGCCCACGACAAGGCGCCGCATGCCTTGATTCAGTTGATCAAGGCCTTTAACAACCCGTTTATCTTCGTGCTGATGGTGCTGGCTGCGATCAGTTTCTTTACCGATTATTGGCTGCCGCTCCAGAGCGGTGAAGAAACTGAACTCACCGGCGTCATTATCATTCTGACCATGGTCACGTTGAGCGGGCTGCTGCGGTTTTGGCAGGAATACCGCACCAACAAAGCGGCGGAAGCGTTGAAGTCGATGGTGCGCACCACCGCTACTGTGCTGCGCCGCAGCAGCTACAGCGCGCATCCGCTGACGCTGGAAGTGCCGATCCGCGAACTGGTGCCGGGGGATATCATTCAGCTCTCCGCCGGTGACATGGTGCCGGCCGACGTGCGTCTTATCGCCTCGCGCGATCTGTTCATCAGCCAGGCGATTTTGACCGGCGAAGCGATCCCGATCGAGAAATACGATGCCATGGGCAACGTGGCGCAGAAGTCGAGTGAAGGGGAAGTGTCCAGCGAGAACGCGCTGCTTGAGCTGTCCAATATCTGCCTGATGGGCACCAACGTCGCCAGCGGCACCGCCACGGCGGTGGTGGTGGCAACCGGCGGGCGCACTTACTTCGGCTCGCTGGCCAAGTCGATCGTCGGTTCGCGGGCGCAAACCGCGTTCGATCGCGGGGTGAACAGCGTCAGCTGGCTGCTGATTCGCTTCATGCTGGTGATGGTGCCGGTGGTGTTGCTGATCAACGGCTTCACCAAAGGCGACTGGAGCGAGGCGGCGCTGTTCGCACTGGCGGTGGCGGTCGGCCTGACGCCGGAAATGCTGCCGATGATCGTCAGCTCCAACCTGGCGAAAGGGGCGATCGCCATGTCACGCCGCAAGGTGGTGGTGAAGCGCCTGAACGCCATTCAGAACTTCGGTGCCATGGACGTGCTCTGCACCGACAAGACCGGCACCCTGACCCAGGATCGCATCATTCTCGAGCACCACATCGACGTCACTGGTGCCAGGGATAACGAGGTGTTGCACCTGGCCTGGCTGAACAGCTTCCATCAGAGCGGCATGAAGAACCTGATGGACCAGGCGGTGATCCGTTTCGGGCGCGGCAAACCGGGAATCGAAGCCCTGGGCCGTTTCAGCAAGGTGGATGAGCTGCCGTTCGATTTCGTGCGCCGCCGTTTGTCGATCGTGGTGGCGGACGAAAATGGCAAGCAGCAGCTGATCTGTAAGGGCGCGGTAGAGGAGATGCTCGAGATCGCCACCCACGTGCGTGAAGGCGACAAAACGCTGGAACTGGACGACGCGCGCCGTGCGGCGCTGCAGGCGCTGGCCCGCGAGTATAACGAAGACGGTTTCCGCGTGCTGGTGCTGGCGACGCGCGAGCTGGATGCGCAGCGCCCAACCGAACCGTTGAGCGTGGCCGACGAGCGCGACATGGTGGTGCAAGGGCTGCTGACTTTCCTAGATCCGCCAAAGGAGAGCGCGCAGCAGGCGATCGCCGCACTGCAGGAAAACGGCGTGACGGTGAAGGTGCTGACCGGCGACAACCCGGTGATCACCTGCAAGATTTGCCGGGACGTCGGGCTGGAGCCGGGTGAGCCGCTCTCCGGGCTGCAGATTGAACAGATGGATGACGAAGAGTTGGCGCACGAAGTGGAACAACGCACGGTCTTCACCAAGCTGACGCCGCTGCAAAAATCGCGGGTGCTGAAAATGTTGCAGAGCAACGGCCATACCGTCGGCTTCCTCGGCGACGGCATCAACGATGCGCCGGCGCTGCGCGATGCCGACGTCGGCATTTCGGTCGACACCGGCACCGACATCGCCAAGGAGTCGGCGGACATCATCCTGTTGGAAAAGAATCTGATGGTGCTGGAAGAGGGGGTGATCAAAGGGCGCGAGACCTTCGGCAATATCATCAAGTACCTGAACATGACCGCCAGCTCCAACTTCGGCAACGTGTTTTCGGTGCTGGTGGCCAGCGCCTTCATCCCGTTCCTGCCGATGCTGGCGATCCACCTGTTGATTCAAAATCTGATGTACGACATTTCCCAGCTGTCGCTGCCGTGGGACAAGATGGACAAAGAGTTCCTGCGCAAGCCGCGCAAGTGGGATTCTAAAAACATCGGGCGCTTTATGCTGTGGATTGGGCCGACCTCGTCGATCTTCGATATTACGACCTATGCGCTGATGTGGTACGTGTTCGCCGCCAACAGCGTAGAACACCAGGCGCTGTTCCAGTCCGGCTGGTTCATTGAGGGGCTGCTGTCGCAAACGCTGGTGGTGCATATGCTGCGCACCCAGAAGATCCCGTTCATTCAGAGCACCGCGGCGCTGCCGGTGTTGCTGACCACCGGGTTGGTGATGGCGCTCGGCATCTACATTCCGTTCTCGCCGCTCGGCGCCCTGGTTGGCCTGCAGCCGCTGCCGTGGGAATACTTCCCGTGGTTGGCCGCAACGCTGGTCAGCTACTGCGTGGTCGCGCAGTTGATGAAGCGTTTCTATATCCGCCGCTTTGGCGAGTGGCTGTAAGCCGCCTCGGCGTTCACTTCGGGGGCGAAATTCGTCGCCCCCGCACCGCTACAGCAGTTTGTTGACCAGCAGGCCGAGCATGATGGTCAGCGTGAAGGAAAACAGCGTGCCGAGCAGCACATACTCGGTACGCATCTTATCGTCACTTTGGCGCAGATCGCCGAAACGGAAGATAGATTTGGCCGCCAGTAAAAAACCGATCGCCGGAATTTGCCCCAGCAGCACAAAGGTCAGGATCAGCGTTCTTTCCAGATAGCCAATCTGTTTGCCCGCGCGCAGCAGCGAATCGTTGTCGGCCTTGGCCGAAGGCGGCATTTGCGGCGTCCAGCGCGCCAGCAGTTGCCCAATCAGCAGGCTCATCGGCAGATAAATCAGGCTGTAGGCCACCAGCACCAGGCCGGTTTGCCAACTCCCCAGTTGCCGTCCCAACGCCGCGAGCAGTTCACCGGCATTCGGCGTCAGCCCCAGCCACAGCAAGGCGATCACCGCCAGATGCAATCCCTGATCGAGCAGAAAGCTGCGGGCCGGGCTCAGGCGGTTCATAGCAGTGACTTTCAGCAAATCGATCAGGTAGTGGCTGACGGCGATGGCCAGCAGGCTGGCCAGCACCTGCAGTGAAGACAGTCCGCCGTGCAGCAGGCCGAAACCGGCCACCGCCCAAGCGGCCAGCACCCCGTGCAGCAACGCGTGCAACAGCAGAAAACGCGAACGCGCGCGATGTTGGATTTTATCTTCCACCCAACTCAGCGGCTGCAGCGGAAAATCCGCCAGCAGATGGACGATCAACAGCCAGGCCAGCAAAGGCGCATAGGTCAGATCCATGGTCAGACGATCCTGTTAATGGCGTGAATAAATCGCATGATTTCCTCGTAGGCCGCGCGTTTCAGCGCGGCGGAGACCGTGGAGGCGGCTTTTTGCAGCTGGTCCGCCACGGCGGCGCCGCTGTCGGCGAACATTCTCGCCTGAACGATGCGCGCTTCGGCCTGTGACAGGCGACCAATTACATGATCTAACATCGGCAGCAGATCGCTGACAATGGCGTTTGTCCGATCGTTGTCGGTTTTCAGAGCCAGCCGGCAATTTTTTGCCATGGCGTCCAGCGCGCTGCCGGAGTTGATAAAGGCGCTGCCGTAACCGGCGGCGTCGGGCCGTTGGCTACCCAGCCCGACGGCGATGCGCGCATCCCAGTGCGCGGCGCCCATCGCCCGCAGCGCGAGGCGTATGTACACCGCCAGCAACAGCCCGTCTTCCGGCGCGGCCTGCGCCTGGAAGGCATCGCCGCGAAAGATTTCCACCTGATGCAGCCGCCCGTCACGCCGCAGCCGATCGAGCAGGTTATGCAGCCCATTGAGGTAGTTGACGGTGTCTGATCGGCGGGAATCGACCAGATCGCCGCTGATTACGCTGATTGGCGTCGGCATGGCGTGTTCCATTATTTGCGGAGGGATGACTATAAATTCGCACCTGGATACGAATATGTCAATAATTCGCCTCTAGGTGCGAATTTATGGGGTTTTCGCCTGTGAGGGCGAAACGAGGCAGGATGAGGAACGTGGGATGAACGGCCGGGAATGCGCGGGCCTGCCAGGCTCGCCACCGGCGACGTAGAGGGAAAATGGCCGGCAATCGGCTGTTCAGAAGCTTTTAACCAGCACGTCACGCGGCATTTCGCTGCCGTGTTTCAGCAGATGCTCAAACGATCGCTCGCTGCTTTTCAGCTGCTGCAAAAATTCCTGCGGCGACAGATCGTGTTTTTTGCCGCTCATGTAAGCCAGCGCCAGTTCTTTTGCCTGATAGCGGGAGAAGTTGTACATGGTGTCCTCGATACGGTGAATGTCAGTGCTCACGATTGTAGCGAAAGAGCACATAATGAACAGCGGCTTTGGCGTATGGAATCGATAGCCGAAACTTAACTTGCAGGCTGCAACAGCTCATCGCACAGGCGCTTGATCACCTGAGCTTGCGGCAGGCCGTTGTGCAACATCTGGCGGATATGCTCCGAATCGCTGATGCCCTGGCGGACATGGCGCTCGACGGCCTGCAGCAGGGCACGATCCTCCCGTCGCTCGGCAAAACCGCTCAGCGCTTCGAGAGTGTGCAGGATGTGGGCAGTCAGGCTGCTGCGGCGCAGCGTCGCGGGATCGACGTATTCGGCGGCAAAGCCGCTGCGATAGGCGTTGATCTTGTTGTAATTGGTGAAGGCATCGTATTCCGGCGCGATCGGTGAGCGGTGCTGCAACAGAA
The DNA here is from genome assembly GCF_022678525.1 of Serratia sp. PGPR-27. Taxonomy (NCBI): domain Bacteria; kingdom Pseudomonadati; phylum Pseudomonadota; class Gammaproteobacteria; order Enterobacterales; family Yersiniaceae; genus Serratia; species Serratia sp. PGPR-27. The sequence continues at coordinate 114,203 of NZ_JALBYS010000004.1, forward strand.
AATCGGCCAGCAGGCGGCAGTAACCGACCAGCAGCACGGCGTGGGTGAGGCGCAGCGGCGTATCGCAGATGCGGATCTCTACCGTGCCCAGCTCCGGTTTTGGCCGCGCATCCCAGTAAATATCCTTGACGCTTTCAATCACGCCTGCGGCATTCAACCGTTCGTAGTAGGCGTTGAATTCATGCCAGCTGTAGATGTGTTCCAGGCATCCGTAGTTGGGGAAGGAGTTCTGGGCGCTGAAGCGGGAACTGGCAAAGCGCGTGTCGACCCCCTGATACAGCGGCGACGAGGCGCTGAGCGCGATCAACTGCGGAAAGTAGGGCGTCAGCGCATGGCACAGGTACATCGCTTCGTCCCCGTCGTTGACGCCGAGGTGAATGTGTTGGCCGAACACGCAGGCCAGCTTGGAGAGATAGCCAAAACGGCTGGCCAGCTGCCTGTAGCGCGCGTTGTCGCTGATGACCTGCTTGCGCCAGTCGTTGCTCAGGTGGCGGCCACCGCCGCAGACGTCACAGCCCAGGCGCTGCGCGCTGCGCCGGACGGTATGGGTCAGGGCGCGCAGCTCGGTGTGCAGCTCATCGAGATCGCGGTGCACCGAGCTGTTCAGCTCCACCATCGATTTGGTGAGCTCATGCTTGACGCGCCGGCGGTCGCCGACCGTGCTGACCACCCGATCGGCTCGATCCGTAAGATCGTAGTGCTCGGCATCGACCAGCTGTAACTCTATTTCGGTGCCGATGGAGAGCCTTTCCGAACGTTTGAATGTGAGCGGCATGGTACCTCCTTCCTGCAAGAACGGCATAAAGATAAGTATATGTCTCGGTGAGGGGGGCAACGTTTTGCATTTTATATTTGTTTTTTCGCATGTGAAGCTGGTATCTTCACGAGCGAGTTGTGGTGAAGAGAAAGGTTAACGGGAGTGTGACATGCCGTCATTGACGCCGCTGAAGCTGTTTAAAAACCTGTCTGACGAGACGCGTCTGACCTTGGTGCTGCTGTTGCGCCACGCCGGTGAACTGTGCGTGTGCGAGCTGTCGGGTGCACTGGCGCTGCCGCAACCCAAGATTTCAAGGCATCTGGCGATGCTGCGTGAAAGCGGGCTGCTGCTCGATCGGCGCGAGGGTAAATGGATACATTATCGCCTGTCGCCGCATATGCCGGCCTGGGCGGCGGCGATTATTGAGCAGGCTTATCAGTGCCGGCCAGAACAGATGACGGAGTTAGCGCAACGCGTGGCGAAAGGTTGCCCGTAACTGTAAAAAATTTACGCAAACACATATGAAAAATCGAATATGTAAACTTAAAGGGGCGGAAGGACAGCGATGATAGTGGCAGGGGCGATCTTTATTCTGACGTTGATCTTGGTCATCTGGCAACCGAAGGGGCTGGGTATTGGCTGGAGTGCGTCGATCGGGGCGGGATTGGCATTATTGAGCGGCGTGGTGCACGTCGGCGACATCCCCGTGGTATGGCAGATAGTCTGGAATGCGACTGCGACCTTTATCGCCGTCATCATCATCAGCCTGTTGCTGGATGAAAGCGGCTTTTTTGCCTGGGCCGCCTTGCACGTCGCGCGCTGGGGCAACGGCAAGGGCCGCTGGCTGTTTACCTATATGCTCCTGTTGGGCGCGGCGGTGGCGGCGCTGTTCGCCAATGACGGCGCCGCGTTAATCCTCACGCCGATCGTGATCGCCATGCTGTCGGCGCTCGGTTTTCGTCCTGCGGCGGTGCTGGCTTTCGTCATGGCGGCGGGCTTTATCGCCGATACCGCCAGCCTGCCGCTGGTGGTGTCCAACCTGGTGAATATCGTTTCGGCGGATTTCTTCCACTTGGGCTTTACGGAGTATGCGGCGGTGATGGTGCCGGTCAACCTCGTTGCCGTGGCGGCGACGCTGGTGATGTTGCATTTGTTCTTCCGCAAGGATATTCCGCCGGGCTACGCGTTGACGCGTTTACCGGTACCGCGGGAAGCGATCCGCGATCGCGCGACGTTTCGAGCCGGTTGGGCGGTATTGGCGCTGTTGCTGATCGGCTTTTTCGCCCTGGAACCGCTCGGCGTGCCGGTGAGTTTGGTCGCCGCCTGCGGCGCGCTGGTGCTGCTGGCGGTAGCGAAACGCGGGCGGGCGATCGATACCGGCAAAGTGCTGCGCGGGGCGCCCTGGCAGATCGTGATTTTCTCGCTGGGCATGTATCTGGTGGTCTATGGGCTGCGCAATGCCGGCTTGACCGATCTGCTGTCCGGCGTGCTGGATGCGCTGGCGCGGCAGGGGCTGTGGGCGGCGACGCTCGGCACCGGCTTCCTGAGCGCGTTTCTCTCTTCCGTCATGAATAACATGCCGACGGTGTTGGTAGGGGCGCTGTCGATCGACGGCAGCAGCGCGGAAGGCGTCATCAGGAAGGCGATGATTTACGCTAACGTCATCGGCAGCGATCTCGGCCCCAAAATCACCCCGATCGGCAGCCTGGCCACGTTGCTGTGGCTGCATGTGTTGGCAAGGAAAAACATCGTCATTACCTGGGGCTATTATTTCCGCGTGGGACTGGTGATGACGCTGCCAATTCTGTTCGTCACCCTGGCCGCGCTGGTGCTGCGGCTGTCCGTTTTGCCATAACCGGAGCAACTGACATGAGCGACATCAAAATTTATCACAACCCGGCCTGCGGCACGTCGCGCAATACGTTGGCGCTGATCCGCAACAGCGGCGCTGAGCCGGAGGTGATTCTGTATCTGGAAACGCCCCCCAGCCGCGAACGGTTGATTGCGTTGCTGGCCGACATGAACATGACGCCGCGCGCGTTGTTGCGTAAAAACGTCGAGCCTTATACCGAGCTGCGGCTGGATGAAGCCGGCTGGAGCGACGATCAACTGATCGACTTCATGGTGCAACAGCCGATCCTGATCAATCGCCCCATCGTGGTGACGCCGCTTGGCACGCGCCTGTGCCGTCCGTCGGAGGCGGTGTTGGAGATTCTGCCGGCTCCGCAGCGCGGCGCCTTCAGCAAAGAGGACGGGGAGCCGGTGATTGATGCGCAGGGCCGGCGGATCGTACGCTGATCCCCCGGCGCCTGTTTTACCCCAAATCGCCGCCGGCGACCGGCAGCACCGTTCCGTTAATGTAACTGGCTTCGGCGCTGGCGAGGAACAGAATAGCGGCGGCTTGTTCATCGACGCTGCCGTAGCGGTGCATCAGACTGCTGTCGAGCGTTTGCTCAACCACCTGCCGATACCAACGTTCCTCCTGCTGCGTCGGGGATTCGCGGTTGCGTGGCGTCAGCCGCGGCGGCGCTTCGGTGCCGCCCGGCGCCGTCGCGTTGATGCGAATGCCGGCTCCAGCGTATTCAAAGGCCAGTGACTGGGTCAGGGCATTGACGCCGCCTTTGGCTGCGGAGTAGGGAACGCGATTGACGCCGCGCGTGGCGACCGAAGAAACGTTGACGATCACTCCGCTCCCTTGCGCCAGCATATGCGGCAACACGGCGCGGCAACCCCATAGCGTCGGGAACAGCGAACGCCGAATCTCCGCCTCAATCTGTTGCGGCGCATAGTCGGCAAATGGTCGCGCCCAGATGGTGCCGCCCACATTGTTCACCATAATATCCACGCGCCCAAAGTGCTGTTGCACCTGATCCAGCGCCTCGCGTGCTTCTTCCCAGTGCTCCAAATCGGCCTGCAGGGCGATGATATCGGTGCCGCGCTCGCGTAAAACGGCTACGACCTCCTCCAGATAGGGGGAGCGATCGATCAGCGCCAAACTCGCCCCTTCCCGAGCCGCGCGTTCGGCCACCGCTTTGCCGATGCCTTGAGCGGCACCGGTTATCGCCATTACCTGGCCGCTGAAACGTGACTTATCCATGGTCAACTCCTCTGATCGGCCTGGCTGGGGGCGAACTTCTCATAATGGAAGCTATTCGGGATAAAGGCGCGTCGCTGGAAATCGCCAAGCACCGCTTCCACCATCGGCGGCGGCCCGCACAGGTACACGTCCAGGTCACCCTTATTGAGCAGGCTTTCGTCGAGATGCTGGGTGACATAGCCTTTATGCGGCGACAGCGACACCTCACTGGCTACACAGCTCAGATAGCTGAAATTCGGCAGGCGCCGGCGATATGTCTCCAGCTGTTCCAGCTTGACCAGATCGTGGTCATGGGTGACGCCGTAGATCAGATGCACCGGCTGTTTGCTGCCGCCGAGCGCCAGATGTTCCAGCATGGAAAGGAACGGCGCCAGCCCGGTGCCGCCGGCCAGAAATAACATTGGCCGCACCGGCGTGCGCAAATAGAAACTGCCCTGCGGGCCGCGCAGACGGATCGCGTCGCCGGGTCTCGCCTGTTCAGTCAGATAACGGCTCATTATGCCGCCGGGCACGTTACGCAGCAGAAAAGAGAGTTGCCGGCTGCCGGGCGGCGAACTGAACGAATAGGCGCGGCTGACCACGCTACCGGGAACGTCGATATTCACATATTGTCCCGGCAGGAACGCGATGCCCCGCTCATCATCCAGCGTCAGGCAGAACTCGATGGCGCTGTCCGACAGGGCGGTGGCGGAGGTGACGGTGGCGGTAAACATTTCGCTGGCGGTTTTACACATCGTCGAGGGCATCGGCACCTCAATGACGCAGTCCGAGAGCGGCACCATCTGACAGGTCAATACCCGCCGCTGTGCGGCTTCCTGCTCTGACAGCGCCTCTTCCAGGTAGTCATCGCCCAACTGATACTCTCCTTGCTCACAGTGGCATTTACAGGTGCCGCATACGCCGTCCGAGCAGTCCATCGGCAGGTTGATCTTTTGTCGGTAGGCGGCGTCGAGTACTCTTTCATTCGGATTGCATTGAATAAAGCGGCTGACACCGTCTTCAAAATTAAGGGCAACGGTAAAAGACATACCTCACCTCCTACATTAAAGATGATAAATATCAATAACATGATTGATATAGTCATTATCCAGACGAATTTTTTTGCGCTTAATTTGCAGCGCATCCCCGGTAAGATCTATCCACAAACGGGTTGAGCCGAAATAAGTGTCCGTGTGGTTGTAGCGGTGATAGAAGGTGGCCCAGTGGTAGTTCACCTCGGCCTGTTCCGCGCCGGAGGATAACAGCTCCACGTTGCTGATAAGATGCACCGTACGCGGCTCCGGCATGCTGCTGGCGGCTGAGCGTTCGGTTTTTATGCGGTAAACGCGATCTTCCAGGCCTTCGCGATTGGCGTAATAAATCAGCGAAATCTCGCTGTGGGGATCCGTCGTCTGGCGATCGTCGTCAGCCCAGGCCGGCATCCAATATTCGACCTGCGGATGGTAGCAGGCCAGCCAGTCATCCCACTGCCGGTCATCCAGCAGGCGAGCTTCGCGGTACAGAAATTGTTCCACCCGCTGTTGCAGGTTACATGTACTCATTGCGCCACCTCGTCGTTTCGTTGCTGGCGCTCCAGCTGGCGCAGCAGAATGTTTTGCCAATGATGATGCTGACTGAGATACAGGGCTTCATCTTCCGGGCGGGGGCCGGTCATGTGAGGCACGATCCCCAGCGCTTTGGCGTTGTCGTCAGCCTGGCCCTCCAGCCAGCGGGTAGCGCCGCGGCTCAGATCGCTCCAGGGCATGTTGCCGGCGTTGAACCCCAGCTGGCAGGCGCGGAATTCCTCCAGGTCGTCCGGCGTACCCATGCCGCTGACGTTGAAGAAATCCTCATACTGACGAATGCGCAAGGCTCGCTCGTCGGCGTTTTCGCCCTTCGGCGCAAAGCAGAATACGGTCACTTCGGTTTTATTGACGGCAATCGGGCGCACTACGCGCAACTGGCTGGAAAGCTGGTCCATGATGTACAGATTGGGGTAAAGGCACAGGTTGCGGGTTTGGTTCACCATCAGGTCGGCACGGTGTGCGCCGAACGCATCGTTCAAACGGGTGAAGTGCCGATAAATGGGGCGCGACTCCGGGTTCAGCACCCGGGTCCACAACAGCAGATGACCATTCTTGAAGCCGTAGGCTCCGCCGTCGTTTTTTGACGACCAGCAGTTGGCGTCCATGGTTTGGGTGCCGCTGGCGGCATCCCTATGCGCCATGGTGGAGACATAGTTCCAGTGCACCACGCTGACGTGGTAACCGTCCGCACCGTTCTCCATCTGCAGTTTCCAGTTGCCGTCGAAGGTGTAGGAGGATGAGCCGCGCAGAACTTCCAGCCCGCTCTCAGCCTGATCGATGATGAGATCGAGGATCTGCCGCGTTTCGCCCAAATAGTCCTCCAGCGGTTGCACCTCATCACTCAGGCTGCCGAACAGAAATCCGCGATAAGACTCAAAACGCGGCAGCTGCTTCACATCATGTGAGCCGTCCTGCTTGAAACAGGGAGGATAAGCGCCGGTTTTCTCGTCCTTGGCTTTCAGCAGGTGGCCGGCGTTATTGAAGGTCCAGCCGTGGAAGGGGCAGGTGAAGGTACTTTTATTGCCGGCCTTGCGGCTGGCCAACATCGCGCCACGGTGCGAGCAACTATTGATCATGGCATGCAGCCGCATGTCTTTGTCGCGCGTGATGATCACCGGCTGACGCCCAATGGTGAGCGTGTAATAATCGCCTGAGTTGGCGATTTGGCTTTCATGCGCCAGATAAATCCAATTGCCTTCGAAAATGGCTTTCATTTCGAGTTCAAACAGCGCCTCATCGGTAAAAATACCGCGATTGCACTGATATATGCCATTTTCTTTATCAATAATTAAAGCGTGATTTATTTTTTCTTTCAGCTTGGATATTGTCGGATTCAATAATGAATGCATATTCATGACCTCATAGAAAATGGATAGACGGGGCGGTGGGCAATCAATAACCGATTGCCCGTTATTAGCGTCGCTATTCTTTTGTGCGAAAAATATTAATCTTGCAGCGCGCGAGGGCGATTTATTCTGTTCTGTTCGATGCGGTCCGCCGCGGCATAAAGCGTAAAATCAAACTGCACTTCGGTATGCGGGCCGGGCAGATCGCGTTTTGCCGCCAGCGCCGGATCGGTGATTTTCACCGGGTTGGCGATCAGCTCATCGCGGGTAGCGAAAGCGAAGTCATCCCACAGATAACGGTCGCCATTGAGATTGATCTGCGTCGTCAGGTGTTTATGCGCCGGTGCGGAGACGAAGAAATGAATATGCGCCGGACGGTTGCCGTGGCGCCCCAGTCGATTGAGCAAAGCCTGGGTGGGCCCGTCGGGTGGACAGCCGTAGCCCGACGGCACGATGCTGCGCGCCGCGTAGCGGCCATCTGCGTCGGTGGTTATCCGCCGGCGCAGGTTGAAGCCGCTCTGCGATTTATCGAAGAAAGAGTAGTTGCCCAACGTGTTGGCGTGCCAAATATCAACCACCGCCCCCGCCAGCGGCTTGCCGTCGGCGCCTTTGACCTGGCCGTGCAGCCACATCACCTCGCCGTCGTCGTCGCCGTCATCCATCCGCGCGAAGCCGGCGCTCACTGGCGCATTGGCCACATACAGCGGCCCCTCGATGGTGCGTGGCGTACCGCCGCTCAGCCCTTGTTGGCGCTCGCGCTCGTCGTCGCGCAGATCGAGGTAGTGTTCCAGCCCCAAGCCGGCGGCCAGGAGCGCCGCCTCTTGACGTTCGCCCAAGACGTGCAGATAGTTGATCGCCTGCCAGAATTCTTCAGGGGAAATATCATAGCGATCGATGAGCTGACAAATATCGCCCAGCAGATGATGCATGATTTTTTTGAAACGCGGATCACCGTTGTCATTAGTAAAACCGCTGCTGATTTCCAGCAATTTGATAATGTCTTGACGTTGATTGAAGGATATAGACATTGCGAATTCCTCATTGCTTATAATGTAGGTTATACAGAGAACAGGAATTAACAGCTAACCTTGCGGGTTATTATCCCGGTATTTTATTTGTCATCGTCGCGGATCGATGACGGGTGTCGGCATAACGCCGTTACGCGAATTTTCATATAAGGGTAAAGCGGCAGGGCGAATAACAGCTCGTGCAGCTCGGCATTGCTTTCCACATCGAAAATGCTGACATTGGCGTAGCTACCGGCTACGCGCCAAAGATGTCGCCATTTTCCGCTCGCCTGCAGGGTTTGCGAATATGCTTTTTCGCGCGTTTTTATTTCGTCGGCGAGCGCTTTAGGCATATCGAGCGGTAATTTCACGACCATTTCAACTTTGAATAGCATGGCGTAGTCCCTCGTGGTTATTTGCGTCGATAAAAGCGCAGTTTGTCTTCATCGATATCGACCCCCAGGCCCGGGCCTGACGGCAGACTGACGTGACCGTTGGCGAAACGCAGCGGCGTGGTGACCACGTCGTCTTTCAGCAACAGCGGGCCGAACATCTCGCTGCCCCAGTCCAGCTTCAGCGTCGACCAGGCGTGCAGCGAGGCGACGGTGCCCAGCGTGCCTTCCAGCATGGTGCCGCCATAGACGCCGACTCCGGCGGCCTGTGCGACCTGCGCCAGTTTCAGCGCCTGCGCCGGGCCGCCGGCCTTGGCTATCTTCAGCGCGTAGGCGCCGGTAAAGCCGCCCGCAGCCAATGCATAACCGTCGTGAGCGTCGGCCACCGCTTCGTCGGCCAGGATCGGCAGAGTGAAGCGCTGACTGAGCCGGATTAACGCCGTGCGATCCCATTGCGGCACCGGCTGTTCGACCAGATCGATGCCGATCTGCTGCAGCGCCGCCATTCCGCGTACGGCGGTGGCGGCATCCCAGGCCTGGTTAACATCGACGCGAATGCTGATCTCCGGCCCCAGCGCTTGCTTGATAGCCTGGGTGTGGCGCAGATCTTCCTCCAGCGGCCGGGCGCCTATCTTCAACTTGAAGGCGCGATGACGGTCTTCCGCCAACAGGCGTTGCCCTTCGATGATGTCTTGCTGCGTATCGCCGCTGGCCAACGTCCACAGCACCGGCAGGGTGTTGCTGAGCGCGCCGCCGAGCAGGGTGCTGACCGGCAGGCCGAGGCGTTTGCCCTGGGCATCGAGAAAGGCGGTTTCCAGCGCCGACTTGGCAAAGGTATTGCCCTGGACCTGGCCATTCATCAACGCAACCAACGGCGCCAGACCGCTGAAGCTTTTGCCGCTCAGCAGCGGCGCGAGGTAGCCGTCGATCGCCGACTTGATCCCCTCCGGGCTTTGCGGGCCGTAGCTCAGCCCGCCGATGGTGGTGGCTTCCCCCCAGCCGATCAGACCGTCGGCGCAGGTCATGCGCACCAGCGTCAGCGTTTGGCAGCCCATCGTGGCCATCGACAATTTGTGTGGCCGAATAGTGGGAATATCCACCAGCCAGCTGTCGATGCGTTCAATGCGAAGTTCCATGCTTCATTCCTTTTCAGTAAGAAACTCGACAACGCAGCGGTTGAAGAGATCCGGACAGGCGATGTTGGAAATATGCGATGTCGGCAACCGCCGCAGATCGGCGAGTGGCGCATTGGCGACTAAAAACTCGGCGTCCGCCACCGTCGTGACCGGATCTTGCTCACCGGCAATCACCCGCATCGGCCGCGTCATCAAGGCAACCTCGGCGCGCAGGTCGGCCCGCGCCAGCGCCTCGCAGCAGGCGGCGTATCCCTGCGGATTACCGGCCGCCAGGGCCGCCACCAGCGCAGCCACCTGCTCGGGGTGGCGCTGCGCGAATGCCGCGCAGAACCAGCGCGCGGGTGAGGCGGCGGCGATCGGCGCCAACCCGTGTTCCCGTACCTGCTGCGCGCGTTGTCGCCAGCCTTCGGCGTCGCCGATGCGGGCGGCGGTATTGGCGACCACCAGCCGTCCGATGCGCTCGGGGTGATAACGACTGAGCCAGAGCCCGGTCAATCCTCCCATCGAAATGCCGCAAAAATGGGCGTTCGGCGCATCCAAATGGTCGAGCAGGGCGATGACGTCTTCAGCCAACTGCTGCAGTTGCAGCGGCGCTTTCGCCAACGGGGTGGCTCCGTGGCCGCGCTGGTTGTAGCGCAATAGGCGAAAGCGTTCGGTCAGCGCCGCCAACTGCGGTTGCCACATCTCGAAGGTGGTGCCCAGCGAGTTGGACAGCACCAGTAGCGGTGCGTCGGCCGGGCCGTCGAGGCGATATTCAATATCCATGATTGACCTCATACCCGTTCGATAATCAGTGCAATGCCCTGGCCGACGCCGATGCACATGGTGCACAGCCCGTAGCGCCCGCGCGTTTTTCGCAGTTGCCAGGCGGCGTTCATCACCAGCCGGCCACCGGAGGCGCCCAGAGGATGGCCGAGCGCAATCGCGCCGCCGTTCGGGTTCACCTGCGGCGCATCGTCGCGCAGTCCCAGCTCGCGGGTCACCGCCAGCGCTTGCGCGGCGAAGGCTTCGTTCAGTTCGATCACGTCCATCTGTTCGAGGGTCAGGCCGGCAATATGCAACACTTTGCGCACCGCCGCCGCCGGTGCAAAGCCCATGATCGCCGGTTCGATGCCGGTGACGGCGCTGGCAACGATGCGTGCCATTGGCCGCAGGCCATGGCGAGCCACGCTGCGCTCGCCGGCCAGCAGCAGCGCGCAGGCGCCGTCGTTCAGGCCGGATGCGTTGCCGGCCGTAATGCTGCCCTGCGGGGCGACCACCGGCCTGAGTTTTTCCAGTGCGGCTAAGGTGGTGGCGCGCGGATGTTCGTCCTGGTTGAAGGTCAGCGGCTCGCCTTTCTTCTGCGGGATAAGCACCTCGATCAGTTGGTCGCTGTAAAAGCCGTTTTCCTGTGCGGCGGCGGTGCGTTGCTGGCTGCGCAGGGCGAAGGCGTCCTGATCGCGACGGCTGATACCGAATTGCGACGCCACGTTTTCGGCGGTCTGCGGCATCGTGTCCACGCCGTACAGCGCCTGCATCTGTGGGTTGATAAAACGCCAGCCCATGGTGGTGTCTTCAATCTTCATCGTGCGGCTGAAGGCGCTTTCCGCCTTGCCCATCACATAAGGCGCCCGCGACATGCTTTCCACGCCGCCGGCGATCATCAGCTCGCTCTCGCCGGTTCTGATGGCGCGCGCCGCAGCTGCTACCGCATCCAGGCTGGATCCGCACAGGCGATTGATGGTGCAGCCGGGCACCTGCACCGGCAGGCCGGCGAGCAGCAGCGCCATGCGCGCGACATTGCGGTTGTCTTCCCCCGCCTGATTGGCGCAGCCGAACAACACGTCGTCCACCTGGCTCCAGTCGAGCGTCGGATGGCGTGCCTGCAGCGCTTTCAATGGCAGAGCGGCCAAGTCGTCGGCGCGTATGCCGGCCAGGCTCCCATTGAGGCGACCGAAGGGCGTGCGGACGGCGTCACACAGATAAGCTGGATTCATGGCGCGGTTCCCCGTGTTGAAGGGTGAAAGTCAGTTCGACCGGGGTGACGTCCTGCAGTTGTTGCGGGGTCAGGCCGGCAAATATTTCACGCACCACCAGTCCCTGGGGAGTGACGTCCATCACCGCCAGATCGCTGTAGATGCGGTCGATGCAGCCGACGCCGGTTAACGGATAGCTGCATTGGCGAACGATTTTGCATTCACCCGTTTTGGTCAGGTGTTCGGTCATCACAAACACCTGGCGTGCGCCGATCGCCAGATCCATCGCGCCGCCGACCGCCGGAATCGCCCCCGGTGCGCCAGTGCTCCAGTTCGCCAGATCGCCGCGTTCGGAGACCTGATAGGCGCCCAGCACGCAAATATCCAGGTGGCCGCCGCGCATCATGGCGAAAGAGTCGCCGTGGTGGAAAAAGCAGCCGCCTTTCAGCAGCGTAACCGGTTGTTTGCCGGCATTGATCAATTCCGGGTCCTCTTCGCCCGGCGTTGGCGCCGGGCCCATGCCGAGAATGCCGTTTTCGCTGTGCAGGAAGATCTCTTTATCGGCCGGCAGATAGTTGGCGATCTGGGTTGGAATGCCGATACCGAGATTGACGTAGGCGCCTTCGGGAATATCGCGCGCGATGCGCTCAGCCAGCTGTTGATGGGTCAGTTTGCTCATGATGCGTTCCTTAAGCCGAAAGCTGGGCTGCACGGGGAGAAGAGGGCACCAGACGCTGCACGAAGATGCCGGGCGTGATGATGTTTTCCGGATCCAGTTCGCCCAACGGCACCATATGGTTGACTTCGACGATGGTGCAGTTGGCGGCCATCGCCATAATCGGCCCGAAGTTGCGCCCGGTTTTGTCATAGCGGAGGTTGCCCCAACGGTCGGCTTGTTCTGCCTTGATCAGCGCGAAGTCGGCCTTCAGCGGCAGTTCGAAAACATATCGGCGGCCGTCGATCTCGCGGGTTTCCTTTCCTTCCGCCAATTGGGTGCCATAGCCGGTCGGGGTATAGAAACCGCCGAGCCCGGCGCCGGCGGCCTGGATGCGCGCCGCCAGATTGCCTTGCGGAACCAGCTCCAGCTCCAACTCGCCACGGCGGTAGAGGTCGTCAAACACCCAAGAATCTGCCTGCCGTGGGAAAGAACACACCACTTTGCGCACACAGCCGGCTTTCAGCAGAGCCGCCAGGCCAAAATCGCCGTTACCGGCATTGTTGCTGATCAGCGTAAGCGCGCGTGGCCGGCGACGGATCAGCGCATCCAGCAGTGCGTAGGGCTGCCCGGCCGGACCGAATCCTCCGACCATAAGGGTGGCGCCATCCGGAATATCTGCGACGGCGGCGTCTGCGGACGCCATGCTTTTATCGATCATCAGTTCTCCTCAAGGCTCGGTTAGGACGTTGCGCCAACAACCAGCGGGTTTGAAATTAACCTAGAGGATGAAAAAAGCATCAGCAAGTGCGAATATCAGAACATTGTGCGATTATCGGTGCATTGAGGTTTTAGGTCTGCATTTTGTGATGCAGGCGGCTAAATTGGCATCGGATGCGATACGCAGGACTTTGCTGCCGTATTGAGCGTGTAAATTGAGAGCAGATACTAATGGGAGGCCTGAATGAGTGAAGTTCCTGAATTTGGCACCGAAGAACTGCGTCGGCTGCAGGAGATCGGTGATTTAAGCAACGACCAGTACAAGGGCGATCCTAATTTTATGGCCTCGCTGGCCAGAGGGCTGGAGGTGTTGCAGGCCTTCAAGCCACAGTATTCGCAGATGTCGGTGTCAGAGATCAGTCAACAAACCGGCATTCCGCGCGCAGCGGTGCGCCGTTGTTTGTATACCCTACGAGCGCTGGGATTCGTGCATTGTCCCGATGGGCGCCACTATCGCTTGCTGCCGCGTGTGCTAACTATCGGTCACGCTTATCTTTCCTCTTCCGAGCTGGCGAAGGCGGCGCAAAACTCGCTGGACTATCTCAGCAAATTGCTTAATGAATCCTGCTCGGTGGCGACGCTGGATGGCGATAACATTTTGTATATCGCCCGGGCCTCGGTTAAACGCATCATGACTATCGATCTGGGGCGCGGCAGCCGTCTGCCGGCCTATGCGACGTCGATGGGGCTGGTGTTGCTCAGCGCGCTGGACGAGGGAGAGCTGGAGGATTATCTGTCGCGGGTCACTTTCGAACCGCTGACCGAGTTTACCGTCACCTGTGCGGAGCAGCTGCAGGAACAGTTGGCCAGGGTACGCAGGCAGGGGTATGCCATCAACGATCAACAGCTGGAGATCGGCCTGCGTTCCATTGCGGTGCCGATGCATTCACGCAAAGGCGGGGTTGTGGCGGCAATGAACGTTGGCGTCAATGCGTCGCAGATCTCGGCGGCGGAGCTGCGCGAACGAGTGCTGCCGCAGCTGCAGCGCACGGCGATGGAGCTGGCGCTGCTGCTGTAGGGCGAGCGGATTAATGCAGTTCGGCGCCGCTGCGGTCGGCCAGCGCTTCCAGCAGCGGGGCGGAAGGCACGAAGAACAGAGTGCCGGTCACCGCGCGGCTGAAATCGAGCAGCCGATCGTAGTTGCCGGCCGGGCGGCCGATAAACATGTTTTCCAGCATCTGCTCGATCGGCTGCGGAGAGCGCGCGTAGCCGATAAAGTAGGTGCCGAACTCGCGCAGGCCGGGGCGGCCGAACGGCATGTTGTCGCGCAGAATTTTCACCTCGTTGCCTTGCTCGTCGGTGATGGTGGTCAGCGAACTGTGCGATGACGACGGTTTGACCGCTTCATCCAGCTCGATGTTGGACTGCTTATGGCGGCCGATGATCTTCTCCTGCGTTTCCACGCTGAGCGAATTCCAGCCCTGCATGTCGTGCAGGTATTTCTGCACCAGCACATAGCTGCCGCCGCTGAACGCCGCGTCTTCGTCGCCGATCACCGTGTAATCGAAGGCTTCATGCCCTTCCGGGTTCTCCGTGCCGTCGACGAAGCCGATCATGGCGCGCTGATCGAAGTAACGGAAGCCGTGCACCTCCTCGATCACCGTCACGGCGTCGCCTAGCTTGCCGATCAGCTGAGAGGCCAGTTCAAAACACAGATCCATTTCATCGGCGCGGATATGCAGCAGGATATCGCCGGGCGTGGCAACGGCGACGCGTTCCCCGCTGCCGATCGGGCTGAACGGATGCAGCTGGCGGGGGCGCGGCGCGCCGAACAGCGTATCCCAGGCCTCGGAGCCGAAGCCGCAGACGCAGGTGAGGTTGCCCGCCGGCGCGCGTTTGCCGACCGAACGCACCACGGCGGCGATGTCGCCGCACCAGGCGCGAACCGCCGCCAGATGGGCGGGAACGGGCGACAGGGTGGCGACGATAAAGATGGCATGGCGCGTCACCGGCGTGAATACGGCTTGCGGCAGGGGGGTATTTGCATTCATTGCATTCGGCTCCAGTGTGTTCGGGTGAAATAGCTCAGATCAAATTAAAGTGCTCGTCGGGTTTCATCGGCGGTGGCAGCGGGCTTTGGTCATTCATTTCCAGCAGGTTGCGCTCAATGGTGTTGCAAATGGCGTTTAACGGCAGATGGTTGGCCGACACGCCGAACGGATCCTCCAGCTCTTCGGCCAGTGAGTCCCAGGATAAGAAGGTATAGGAAATGAACACCGAAACAAACGGTGTCATGTAATGCAGATCGGTCACCAGGGCAAAAGGCAACAGGCTGCAGAACAGGTAAACGGTGCGCTGGAGGATCAGGGTATAGGCGAACGGCACCGGGGTGCTGACGAGCCGTTCGCAGCCGCCGAGGGCGTGGGACAGCTCGCTCAGCTTGTTGTCGAGCAGCTCGAAAGTGATGTCGCTCAATAGCCCCCGTCGGCGCAGCTTGCCGATCTCCTGGCCCAGCATCAGCAGGATGCGGTTGGTCGGCATCGGGCTGGCGATCACTTCGGCCAGCTCTTTGCTGCTGAGATTGTGGTACAGATCGGCGGTGGGATCGGTGGCGCGCAGCTGATGCTTCAGGCTCCAGCTGAAGGCGATCAGCAGCTTGGCGACCTTTTGCTGCACCGCCGGTTCGTCCGGCAGCAGGCTTTTGATCTGGCGCAGCAGGGATCGCTCGGTAATCAGCAGCGAGCCCCACAGGTTGCGCGCCTCGACAAAGCGGCTGTAGCCGGCATTATTGCGAAAGCCGAGAAAAATCGCGATGGCGATGCCCAGCAGGCTGAACGGCGCGATGGTCAAATGCACGCCGAGCTGTTCGTACCATTGGTAGCTGATCACCGCCACTATCGACATCAGCACGTTCAGCGACAGGCGAAAGGTGATCTTTGACAGCACGGAACCGTGCCAGGCGAACAGGCGAAAAAACCAGTTCTGGTGCGGGCGGATTATCATAACGTGGGCGCTTCCTGGTGTCCTGCTATTGAGAATAGTCGATTCTTATCCGGCGGGGTTAGGCCGCCGTTGTCGATTGCCAGAGCCGCTGCGGGTGCGTATAGACGGTGGCGCGCCCCGGCTTGCTGAAGCCCACCAGCGTCAGGTTGCTGCGCTCGGCCACCTCCACCGCCAGGCGGGTGGCGGCGGAAACGGCGAACAGGATCTCGACGCCGCACATGGCGGATTTTTGCACCATTTCGTAGCTGGCGCGGCTCGACACCAGCGCAGCCCCTTGCAACCACGCCTGTTGGCTGCGATAACCCAGCAGTTTGTCGAGCGCCACATGGCGGCCGACGTCTTCACATCCGCCGTTGAGCGCGCCGTCCGGCTGGATCCAGGCCGCCGCGTGGGTGCAGCCGGTCAGTTTCCCCACCGTTTGCACTTCCTGCAGCTGCGCCAACGCCCGATCGAGCAGCGCCAAATCGAAACGCTGCGTGAAAGGCAGCGGCGCGATGGGCTGAGCGACCTCCTGCAGTTGCTCGACCCCGCAGACGCCGCAGCCGGTGCGGCCGGCCAGGCTGCGGCGCTTCTCTTTCAGCTGCATAAAGCGGCGGCTCGAGAGTTCCACATGCACTTCAATGCCATTGCAGGCCGGTTGCTGGCGGATGTCGTAGATATCGTCGGGGGAGGCGATGATGCCTTCGGACAGCGAAAAACCGATGGCGAAGGCCGCCAGGTCTTTCGGCGTCGCCATCATCACCACGTGGGAAATGCCGTTGTACACCAGGGCAACCGGCACTTCTTCCGCCAGCCAATCTTGTTGCGCCTGAGCCAGATCGTTGCGCTGCCAGACCGCATGGCGAGACAGGCAGGCCTGTTCGATGTCGTCGGTTTCTGCGAGGAGTAGGTGCTTGTTCATAACGTTCTCGTGACCGTCGGTGACGAGGCGCCGACGGGGATGAATGCTTATTGAGCAGGTGTGGGCATTATACAGGATTCTGATCCCGCTCGCGTAGGGAATCACGCCCTGCAGGTTATCCACAGTTTTAGTGGATAACGTGTGCGCAAGGCAGAGTGAAACCGTTAGCAGGCGTAAAAAAAAATCGCTCAGAAAATTATTATATTACGCGTCAAACTGTGTTCTGACGGGGGATAGGGGGGTTCACGCGTTCGCGTTTTGTTTATGCTTTACTGTATAAATATACAGTTTGGTTATGAATATGCTGAGCACTTCAAGGTTGTATGCTTTTTCACCAGGTGAGCCCCTGACGTTACCGCTGTTTGCCGATCGTGTGGCCTGCGGTTTTCCTTCACCGGCGCAGGACTATGTCGAGAGCCGGCTGGATATCGGCAAGCTGCTGGTGCGCCATCCTAATGCCACTTATTTCGTGCGCGCCAGCGGTGAGATGGAGCGAGCAGGATGGATCAGGCACTACCGACAGATTAAGAAACTGAGCATCCGAGAAACAGCAGACGCGACAGGCTGCAGTACTTCCCAAGTTTGTCGCATTCAGGCCTTCTATAAAGAAGTTGAGACTGATTAAAAAGCAGCCTTAATGTACAATAATTTTCTATATCCAAACTGACCCCATGAACAATCAATGAGTTAGAGGTGAAAGATGATTTCATACAAAAAAACCATACCTGCTCTTGTCATATTCGCTTTATCTAATGCTGTGGCATATGCGAATGATTTCGACAAATCAAATGAAGCGATGGCAATTTCAGCAATAGGTTTTTCTGGCTCAAATGCTCGTGTTGCACATGATGTTTGTGGGGCAACCAATGAGAAGATTGATAAATATAAAAAACAAATAAAAGACTCATTAACTAGAACATTAAAGTATGAACAGTCAGGATTCGATACGCATTGGGATAATGGTTGGAAAAATGCTGATTTTTTGGTTAAGTCATTAAGTAATGATGAAGCCTATAAAAAAGAATATTGCCGAGAGGTTTTAGATGGAATTAATAATCCTGAAATGAATTAAGGATTATTCCTTATTCGGGGTTCTACGCCGGAACCCCAGATTTTTCCGTCCGCTAAAATTATCCCCGGTTGAGCAGCTTTATACCGTCAGCTCGCAGTGGACCATCAGGGGAAATGTGGCGGTACAGCGTTTGTCGGGTTATCCCAAGCTCCTGGCATAACGTACTGACTTTCGTCTCTGGCCGTCCCATTGATGCCATTGCCAGTTGCAATTTTATTGGCGTCATTTTGTAAGGCCGTCCGCCGTTCCTCCCGCGGGCTCTTGCTGAGGCAAGGCCTGCCGCTGTTCTTTGCGGCGCTGTAAGCAGCAGAGACCGACGGCCGCGCGCGACTGGCTCGACACCCGCTTAGTCCCGCCCTCTGGTCAAATGCAGGCTGACGTGTACAGCCTGCAGGCAGAGGATTTCGTCTGGCAACCGGTATCGCCCGCCGTCGGCGCCGTTCGCAATGACAATCCCTCACTCATCCTGCCCATCGATACGCCAACGGTCTGAGTGCCGCATTATCCACAGTTTTGGTGGGTATCATGTGTGCAAACACACGTGAAGAACGCCAAAAGCTGTAGGAAAAATCACTCAGAAAATTATTATATTACGCGGGAAAGCGCGATCCGCAGGGGGATTTGGGGTTGCGCGCGTTCGCGTTTTGTTTATGCTTTACTGTATAAATATACAGTTTGGTTATGATTATGCTGAGCAATTCAAGATTGTATGCTTTTTCACCAGGTGAGTCTCTGACGTTACCGCTGTTTGCCGATCGCGTGGCCTGCGGCTTTCCTTCCCCGGCGCAGGACTATGTCGAGAGCCGGCTGGATATCGGCAAGCTGCTGGTGCGGCATCCCAACGCCACCTACTTTGTACGCGCCAGCGGCGAGTCGATGATCGACGGCAATATTCAGGACGGCGATCTGCTGATCGTCGACAGCGCCCTGACGCCGGAACACGGCAATATCGTGATCGCCGCCGTGGACGGTGAATTCACCGTCAAAAAACTGCAGCGCTATCCCGACGTGCGGCTGTTGCCGATGAACCCCGCCTATGCGCCGATCGTGTTCAACGACGAGGCGCAGCTGGAGATCTTCGGCGTGGTGACCTTTATCGTCTACGCGGCGCTGTAACCATGTTTGCCCTGGTAGACGTCAACAGCTTCTACGCCTCCTGCGAAACCATCTTTCGGCCCGACCTGCGGGGGCGGCCGGTGATCGTGCTGTCCAACAACGACGGCTGCGTGATCGCCCGCAGCGCCGAGGCGAAGGCGTTGGGCGTGCCGATGGGCGCGCCTTATTTCAAAATCAAAGAGGAGATGCGCCGCCGCAACGTCGCGGTGTTTTCCTCCAACTACGCGCTGTACGCCGACATGTCCCGCCGGGTGATGGACACGCTGGAGGAGATGGCGCCGGCGGTGGAGATTTATTCGCTGGACGAAGCCTTTCTGCGGCTGGACGGCGTGGCGCACTGCGAAGCGCTGGAACCGTTCGGCCGACGGGTGCGCGATCGCATCCGGCGCGAGCTGCATTTGACGGTCGGGGTCGGCATTGCACCGAGTAAAACGCTGGCCAAGTTGGCTAACTTTGCCTCCAAGAAATGGCGGGGGACCGGCGGCGTGGTGGACTTGTCCGATCCGGCGCGCCAGCGCAAGCTGCTGGCGTTAATCCCGGTGGAGGAGGTGTGGGGCGTGGGCCGCCGCCTGACCCGTCAGCTGCAGGCGATGGGCATTCACACCGCGCTGCAGCTGGCGGACTGCGATACCCGGCTGGCGCGTAAAACCTTCAGCGTGGTGCTGGAGCGCACGATACGAGAGCTGCGCGGCGAGTCATGCCTGCAATGGGAGGATGAAGCGGCGGCCAAAGAGCAGATCATCTGTTCCCGTTCGTTCGGCCAGCGCCTGACGCATTACCCGCACATGCGCGAGGCGATCTGCAGCTACGCCGAACGCGCCGCCGAGAAGCTGCGGCAGGAAAAGCGCTACTGTCGCAATGTGTCGGTGTTTATCAAAACCAGCCCGCATTCGGCGGGCGAAGGGTATTACAGCAATATGGGCACCGCCCGGCTGCAAACGCCGAGCAACGACAGCCGCGACATTATCGCCATGGCGGTGCGCGCGCTGGAGAGCATCTGGCAGGAAGGGCGACGTTACCTGAAGGGCGGCGTGGTGCTGGGGGATTTCAGCGCCGCCGCCATGGCGCAGATCGATCTGTTCGACGACTGCCCGCCGCGCCGCAACAGCGAGCGGCTGATGGCGACCCTCGATCGCCTGAATCAGGAAGGGCGCGGGCGCGTATGGTTCGCCGGGCAGGGGATCGTCAAGCCGTGGCAAATGAAGCGCGAAATGCTGTCGCCGGCTTACACCACCCGGCTGGCGGATATCCCGCTGGTGCGGCTGGGGGAGCGGGAGCCGCGCGCCGCCGAGCCGAAGGAGGAAAAACGCCGCGGGTGACAGCCGGCGGCGTGGGTAGGCTATGCGTTACTTCACCGCTGCCGGGTCCGGCTTATCGGGGGTGATGCCATACAGCACCATGGCGCGGTTGACCTCGCTGCGGGCGATACGGCCTTCGTCAGCCAGCAGTTTCAACGCGGCGATCGCGATGAAATGGCGGTTGACCTCGAAGAACTCACGTAGCGCCTCGCGGGTGTCCGAGCGGCCAAAGCCGTCGGTGCCCAAGGTGATAAAGGCGCGGTCCGGCAAGAACGGTTTGATCTGATCGCCGACGATCTTCATATAGTCCGTCGCCACCACCACCGGGCCAGGATGCGCCGCCAGCAGACTCTGTATATAAGGGACTTTCGGCGGGTCTTCCGGGTGCAGCAGGTTCCAGCGTTCGGCCGCCATGCCGTTACGGCGCAGTTCGCTCAGGCTGGTGGCACTCCAGATATCGCTGGCAACGCCAAAGTCCTCGGCCAACAGCGCCGCCGCCGCCAGCGCCTCGCGCATGATGGCGCCGCTGGCGATCAGCTGAGCGCGCGGGCTCTCTTGGTTTGCCGTTTCGTTCTGTTTGAGCAAATAGGCGCCCTGGATAATCCCGTCCTCCACGCCCGCCGGCATCGGCGGCTGCGGGTATCCTTCGTTGAGCAAGGTGATGTAGTAGTAAATATCCTCTTGTTCAACGAACATCCTGCGCATGCCGCTCTGAACGATCACTGCGAGTTCATAGGCATAGGTCGGATCGTAGGAGACGCAGCTGGGAATGACGGAAGACAGCACGTGGCTGTGGCCGTCGTCATGCTGCAAGCCTTCGCCCATCAGAGTGGTTCTGCCGGAGGTGGCGCCGAGCAGGAAGCCCTTGGTGCGCGCGTCTGCCGCTGCCCAGGCGAGATCGCCCACCCGCTGCAGCCCGAACATGGAGTAAAAGATATAGAACGGGATTGTCGCGACATCGTGGTTGCTGTAGGCGGTGCCGGCGGCGATCCAGGTCGATATCGCGCCGGATTCGTTGATGCCTTCCTGCAAAATCTGGCCGTCTTTGGCCTCTTTGTAGTAGCTGAGCTGCCCGGCGTCTTGCGGGGTATACAGCTGGCCGAGCCAGGAATGGATGCCAATCTGGCGGAACAGGCCTTCCATGCCGAACGTGCGCGATTCGTCCGGCACGATGGGCACAATCAGTTTGCCGATGTTGGCGTCTTTGAGCAGCGTGCCGAGGATATTGACGAAAGCCATGGTGGTCGACATGTTGCGTTCGCCGCTGCCCTTCAGCAGGCCGTCGAAGCGCGATAGTTCCGGTATCGCCAGCGGAGCGGATTGGCCGAAGCGGGCAGGGATGTAGCCGCCCAGCGCAGTGCGCGTCGCGGTGATGTACTTCGCCGCCGCGCTGTCGGGTTCAGGCTTCAGGTAAGGGATCTCTGCCAGTTGGGCGTCGGAGATTGTCAGCCCTAAACGGTCGCGGAAGGCTTTCACCGCATCCTGGCTCATTTTTTTCAGCTGGTGGTTGATGTTCTGCCCTTCACCGGCTTCCCCCATGCCAAACCCTTTGACGGTTTTGGCCAGCACCACCGTCGGTCTGCCCGTGGTATGCACCGCCTGATGGTAGGCGGCGTACACCTTTTGCGGATCGTGGCCGCCACGGTGCAGCGCCCAGATCTCATCGTCGCTCAGGTCGGCGACCAGCTCGAGCAATTCCGGGTACTTGCCGAAGAAATGCTCCCGCACATAGGCGCCGCTTTGCGATTTGAAGGTCTGGTAATCGCCGTCGACGCACTCCATCATCCGCTGCATCAGCAGTCCGGAGCGGTCTTTTTGCAGCAGTTTGTCCCAGCCGCTGCCCCAGATCACCTTGATTACCTGCCAGCCGGCGGCTTTGAAGGTGCCCTCCAGTTCCTGAATGATCTTGCCGTTGCCGCGCACGGGGCCATCCAGCCGCTGCAGGTTACAGTTCACGACGAAGATCAGGTTATCGAGTTTTTCTCGCCCGCCCAGCGCAATCGCCGCCAGCGATTCCGGTTGATCCATCTCGCCGTCGCCGAGGAACGCCCACACCTTTCTTCCCTGGTGAGGTTTCAGCTCGCGGTATTCCAGATAACGCATGTAGCGCGCCTGGTAGGCGGCGGTCAGCGGCCCCAGCCCCATCGAAACGGTGGGATATTGCCAGAAATCCGGCATCAGCCGCGGGTGCGGGTAGGAGGAGAGGCCACGGCGCGCGGATTCGCGACGAAAGTTGTCGAGCAGCTCCTCGTCGATGCGGCCTTCGAGATAGGCACGGCCATAAATACCGGGGGCGGAGTGGCCCTGGATATACACCATGTCGCCGGCGAAATCATCGGTGCGCCCACGGAAGAAGTGCGTGAATCCCACATCGTAAAGCACTGCGGCCGACTGGTAGGTGGCGATATGCCCGCCAACGTTGGAATGTTTGCCGGCGCGCAGCACCATCGCCATGGCGTTCCAGCGAATAAACGCATTGATGCGCGCTTCAGCGGCCAGATCGCCGGGATACGTCGGCTGCTTATAAGCCGGAATGGTGTTCACGTAGGGCGTGGTGACCAGGCTGAAGAAATCGCCGTGTTTTCGCTGATCGGCTTCGGCCATTTTCTCCAGTAAAAAATGCGCGCGCTCACGGCCGTCGATATCGGTGACGCCTTCAAATGCCTCAAGCCATTCAGCCGTCTCTTGCGGGTCAAGATCTGCTTTAACCACGGGTTGGTTCATAAAAGCTCCAAATGTACTTACCTGATAAGGCGCTGAGCGATACAGGGATTTATTGAATTGCAAGTGCAAGAGTTGCAAATGCAATAATGGCGAAAGCCACTCTATCCCTTTACAATTGCAATTGCAACTCACAGCTTTTGACGAGAAAAATGACATGACAGATAAACAACCTGACCTGTGGTTCTCCTTTGTGCGCGCGCATCGGGCGATGATCAGAAAGATAGAGGCGAAGTTGTCGGAAGCGGGGCTGCCGGTTTACGCCTGGTATGACGTGTTATGGGGATTGGAAAGCGGGGAAAACGGCACACGCCGCATGCATGAGCTGGCGGACGTGTTGGTGATTGAGCGTTACAACCTGACCCGCCTGATGGATCGCCTGGAAAAAGAGCGGCTGGTCACGCGTTTTCGATCGGATGACGATCGCCGGGCCTCCTTCGCGACTATCACCGAGGAAGGCAAGGCCCTGCGGAAAAAGATGTGGGAGATCTACCGCACGGTGGTCAACACCCATTTTCTCAACCAGTTCAGCGAAGAAGAGATCGCACGCTTCTCCGACGCGTTGGACAACGCGATGCAGCTGGCCAGAGAGTGATCAGGCATCGGGTGTGATGTGCAGAACGCGCAGCGCATCGGCGATCAGCGCCGAAGGGATTTTCTGCTCGTCGGCCAGCAGTTTGAGGGCGCAGAGCGCAATCCATTCCGCCTGCGGGTAGTGGATTTCGCCGCGCACCCGTGAATCTGAGCCCACCGCGGCAAAGCGTGCGGGAATGAATCGCTTGAGCTGATTGGCAATCAGGTGCGAATAGTCGGTGACGGCGACGACGGGGGCATTCCCGGCACCCAGGCACGTTTTCAGATGGCATTTGCCGCCGCTGTCCTGGCGCTGCATGTCGGCGAGTTCGGCGTCCTGCGCCAACCGCGTGTAGCTGGGGCAGCTCCAGATTTCAGACGCAATCCCCCAGTTTTTCAATACCTCGGCCGCCTGCTGAACGCGGGCGAGCGCACGGCCGGCGCCGCACAGACGAACCTGCAACGGTGAGTCTGCCGCGGTGGCGACGCGATACATTCCCCTGAACGCCTGTTCTGCGACAAACGGCTCCCCTGAAGAGAGGGGGCCATTGTCTGCGTTGGTCGCGAGATACACCATCTTTCTCGTTCCCTCCAGATAGAGCGCGCGCAGGGCGTGATGGAGTATCGCGCCGGTTTCTCTGGCATTGGCCGGATCGAAAGGCAACCAGCCCGGCATGGCCGTGAGCTGAAGCGGGAACCAGGCCTGAACGCCTTTCGGCAAATCGGCACTGCCGGTATCTGCATCGCTGATGAAAATCCCCTTGCGATTGGTTTCCGGCTCAAGCCCGCGGAGCATGTCCACCGAGGGCGTGTTGACGAAGTAAAACAGCGGCTTCTCATAACGCTCTGATTGATGGCCAAACCAGAGCGGCCAGGCGGTGGCGTAGCGGGAAATCGGCGGCTCGGCGCGCCTTCTGCCGTCGATAAGCCAGATGTCGCCGCTGGCGTTGAGTTCGCCCAGAGTTTGTGCCGTCCAGGCGCTGGCAGAAGGGCGCGAAGCGCCGGCTTTTTGGCTGGCGGAGGTCATCTTGCGGATACAGGCTTCGGCCAGGGTTTGGGTTCTGGCCGAGGCGGCGGGCAGTGTTATACGTTGAGGCGACATGCGGAGCATTCTCTTTAAGTTGCAAGTGCGATGATTGTAATTGCAATTCATGGCGTGTGCCAATGACTTCTGAACAGGTCGCAGCCATCCAGGTGTGTCCCGCGGCGATATATTCAGGTTCTGCAGACGCGATCCTATTTGTTTCACCGACCAGACAGCCGCCATCCGTTGTCCTTATTTCTGCAGTTTTTTATAAATGACGGGCAGCTAAAAACGGTTTGCCGATAGGGATAATGCGTGTGTCAATCCGCGTTAAACGAGAATATCGGCATCTTAAAAATAAAACGAAATAAGGATGAAAGCATATGCCTGGATTTAATTATGGCGGTAAAGGAGATGGGACTAACTGGAGTTCTGAACGCGGTACGGGCCCTGAGCCGGGGGGCGGCGATAAAGGCCATTCCGGCGATCGCGATCGCGGCGGCGCCGGCGTTGGCAACAGCCCGGAACAGCAACAGATAGCGGCGATCCAAAACGATCCGGCGCTGCGCATGAAGCTGGAGGCGGTGATTAAGGCGGCGCGCAGAATTAACCCGGATGCGAAATTGCATATTGAAAGCGTCAGCCCATCCGGCACGCTGAGCCTTTCCGCCACCGGTTTGACGGCCGAGCAGGCGAAGCACATTGGCCTGGGGGGGCTGGTGATGGGGGTCAACGCCAAGGGGGTGACAGTGGCGCTCGGGGATATCGAAACCGGCCATGCGCGCAAGCCCTCAACTCCTGGCAAAGGCGGCAACAATGGCCTGAATGCCGGGCAGATCGGCGCCTCTTCGTTAGGCAGTTTCGTGACAGACTCGCATCGCGATCGGCCCGTCAGCGGCTGGCATGGCAACGGCAAAACCGGCGAATTCTCGACGACCCGCACGACCGGGAGTTACTACGGTTTTCATCATTTGAAGGTGGAAAAGCAAGACGGAGTGGCGACCTACAACCTCTACTATAAGGCCAATAAGAACCGGCCCGCGTTTATCGCCGTGGTGAGAGGGGATAACCTGAATGCCATGGAGGTGAAATATGCCAACGGCAAACCGGTAAAATCGCCCGGCTCGGTAAAAACGATCGTTAAGGAATTCGTCGAATATCAAAATGCGGAATTAAAAGCCATCAAGGATGGCGTCAGCCTGGCCGCAGGTATCAATAAAGATATCGCGGAAAAGATCGGCGCGAAATACGCCAAACTCGCCAAGGATTTGGAGGCGGGAATTCAAGGAAAATATATTCGCAACGTGCAAGATGCGGAGAAAACCTACGAGCAATTGACGAAGGGCCTGAACAAAAAGCTTAAGGCGCAGGACAAAGCGGCGATTGTCACCTGGCTGAAAATGATCGATGCGGAACAGTATGCCCGCAATGCGCGGGTATTAGGCAAGGTCTTCACCGGGGTGGATTGGGCGATCAAAGGCGCGGATCTGGTAAACGCCGCGATTGAAGGTTTCTCAACCGGCAACTGGAAAGCGTTCCGCAACCAGCTCGAAGCGCTCGGGTTGTCAATCGGCGCAGGGTATACGCTCTCCGCTATCGCCGCGTTTTTCGCGCCGACGCTGGTGTCGTCGACGGTGGGCATTTTCGCCTTCGCTTACCTGTTTGGCTGGGCCACCAGCTATATCGATGCGGAACGTGCGGGGGAGCTGGAGAAGTGGGTCGCTGACCTGTAACGGCATGAGGGGGCTGGCCCCCTCATTTTACCCCTCACACCCTCTACCTCTTTCACACCACCGGCGCCACCGTCAGCAGCAGATTGGCGAAACGGCGCTGTTCGCCGGAGGCGATCACCAGCAGCGTTTGATCCGATTTGACCGCGGCGTAAAACGCCTCGCGCGGCAGGTGTTCGACCGGGCAATGTGCCGGCAGCAACTGCCGGTATTCGGCTTCGATAGTGTTGGTGAAGTCCGGCGGGCAGGCCATCAGCGCCGCGCTTTCCACGTTGATGCAGGCCAGCAGTTTTTCCAGGATCGGCGGGGCGGCGAGCGTGCCGGGCGCCAGGTTCAGATAGACCACGGTGGCGTCTTTCGGCGCATGCGTCATGCAGGCGTAGTTGCCGTCGGCGATCAACACCTGGGTTTTATGCCCGCATTGCGCCAGTGCGGCGAGCAGCGGCGGGTGAGTGATGGCGGATTTGATCATAAAGCGATTCCTGAATGGGCGGGCGGCAAGCGCGCCGCCCGCAGCTGAATTACATGCGGTAGATGCCGCCGTTGATGTCGAGAGTCGCGCCGGAGATAAAGCCGTCGTATTCCGCCGCCAGGAAGGCGATGGCGCGCGCCACGTCGTCCGGTGTGCCTGCGCGGCCCAGCGGGATGGCGCGAACGGTTTCCTCCGCCGATGCCTGGGTGGTGTGGCGATTGTGGAAACGGGTGCCGAGGATCAGGCCGGGCGCCACCGCATTCACCCGGATGCCGTGCTCGCCGAGCTCCGCCGCCAGCGAGCGCGTCCAGGTGAGTACCGCGCCCTTGGTGGCGGAATAGACCAGCGAGCCGGCGTGCCCGCCGGCGCGGCCCGCCTGTGAGGCCAGGTTAACGATGCTGGCGCCGTCCGGCGCCGCTTTCAGGTGCGGCAGCGCGCTCTGGGTAACGTTCAGCATGGTGGTCATGTTCACGTCGATCACGGTTTGCCAGAAGGCGCGGTCGATCTCGCCCAGCCATTTGCGCCCGACGATGCCGCCGACGTTATTGATCAGGATATCGATGCCGCCGAGCAACTCGGCGCCGGCCGAGACGCAGCGCAGCGTTTCGTCGGTATCGATGAGATCGGCGTAGCCGTAGGCGGCCTTTTGCCCCAATGAATGGGCCAGCGCCACCAGCGCTTTGGGGCCGCTTTCGTCGCTGTGATAGTGAAAATAGATGTCGCAACCGGCCTTGATCAGCCGCTCCGCGGTGGCGCGGCCGATGCCCTGTTCCGCCCCGGTGATAAAGACCTTTTTGCCCGCAAGATCGCCCATGATTGACTCCTTATTGGTTCGTTAAGAATTGATGACGCCTTCACGCTGTTTGGCGCAGTAGAAAATGCAGATCAACCCGGTGGCCAGCAGGCACGAAGCCAGGAAAAACAGCCCCGGTGCGCTGCTGCCGGTCAGATCGTTCAGCACGCCCACCGCATAGGGGGCGACGAAACCGCCGATATTGCCGATGCAGCTCACCACCGCCAGCCCGGCTGCTGCGGCCGCGCCGGTGGATATGTTGGCGGGCATGGATAGGAACGGCGGCACGGCGGTATAGATGCCGATGGCGGCGATGCACAGGAATGACAGCGCGACGAACGGGTCGTATTTAAAAAATGTCACCGCGCCCATCAGGCCGATGGCGGCGATCACCATGCTGAGGCCGGCGAACACGCCGAGTTTTTTGGTTTTGCTGGCCCACAGACTCCACGGATAGACCAGCAGCGCGGCCAGGCCGTAGGGAATGAGCGCCAGCAGGCTGACGCGGAAGATATCGCCGCCGGAAATGGCGCTGATGATCGACGGCAGCCAGGTGCCGAAGCCGTAAATGCCGCACACCATGCCGAAGTTGAGCAGCGCGTAGAGCAGGTATTTCTTGTTTTTAATGCCCTTGAGGAAGTCGCCCAGCGTGATTTTAGAGCCGGATTTGGAGCGGCCGGCGTTGCTCATCAGCCAGGCTTTTTCCTCCACGTTCAGATAGCCGACGTCCTTGGGCGAGTTCTTGATCAGGAAGGGGATCAGCAGGCCGATGACGATCGGCGGCAGCCCTTCGAGGATGAACAGCAGCTGCCAGGGGGCGAACCCGAACCAGTCATGCTGAATATTGAGAATAAAGCCGGAAATCGGCGAGCCGACCGCGTTGGACAGCGGCTGGACGATGATGAACATGCCGAGAATTTTAGTGCGGTACTTTTCCGGGAAGAACACCGTGAAGTAATACACCACCGAGGGAAAGAAACCGGCTTCGCACACGCCCAGCATAAAACGGCAAATATACAGCTCCATCGGCGTGCGCACAAAACCGAGCAGGGTCGCGAAGATGCCCCAGGAAATTAATATTCTGGCGAACCAGATGCGCGGGCCGAATTTAATGGTGCCGGCGTTGCTGGGTATTTCAAACAGGAAATAGCCGATAAAGAAAATCCCGGAAGCGAAGCCGAAAGCCGAGGCGGTCAATCCCAGGTTATCTTCCAGCGCTTTGGCGGCGTAGGCCATATTGTTGCGGTCGAGAAAGGCCAGGAAATACAACAATATCATGAGGGGCACAATATGCAGCGTCAATTTCCTGATGGCGCTGCGTTCAATATCCTTTGGCATTATTTTTTTCATCATGGTTTTTCCCATGTGGTTAATCGGAATAATAGCGGCCCGACCCAAAGCAATGAGCGGAGAGCTGAATAACGACGTTGCGTGCATAAAAGCGTCGCGCCGTTTATTTATTGCGACGATTCTATTTCTCTGATTTTGGCTGCGCCGAGCCGAACGATGCCCGGCTGCACATCGTTTGGTAAAGCCGTTTTTACTCTATTAACCGGCGGTTTTGACCGAGCGCCGGCTGATGACCGTCGGCGGGAAGAGAAACTCGCCGGGCGGTTGCGAATCATTGTTGATGCGGCCGATCAGGCGTTCGACCATCAGCTGCGCCATCTCCGCCAGCGGCGGCCGCACGGACGTCAGCCCCGGTTCGGCCAGGCCGGCCAGCGCGATATTGTCGATGCCGATCACTGAGATGTCTGCGGGCACCTGGACGCCGGCGGCGCGCAGGCCCACCATCAGCCCGATGCCTAACGCATCGTTAATCGCCACGATGCCGTCCGGGCGCGGCGCCAACGCGAGAACGCGCGGCGCCAGCGTCAGCCCCAATTCGAACATTTCCGTGTCGCCGTAGGCGCTGGTGGCCTTGCCTTCGATCACCCGTTGGCGTTCACTCAGGCTGTGCCCCAGGGCGCTCAGAAAACCGTCGATCTTGTGGCTGCGCCCCACGGTCAGCGTCGCTTCGGTGGCGAACACGATGTGTCGGCAGCCGCGTTCGAGCAGGTGCTGTGCGGCCAGGCGCCCGGCGGCGATATTGTCCATCGACACGCTGTCGAACAGCCGGCTATCGGTGGCCATCTGCTCGGCAAACGGGCTGTCGTAGCTGACAATCTTCATGCCTCGCTCGGCGGCCCGAACAAAATGGGTCTGGCGAATGTCGCTCGCCGCCACGATGATGCCGCGCACGCCATGCAGGAACATATCGTCGATAAACGCGGCCTCCTCCTGCTCCTGGCGGTAGGCGTTGCCGAGCAAGACCCGGTAACGGTGAGCCCGCGCCGCGCCGTCGACCGCATGCGCCAGCGCCGAAAAGCTCGGGTTAACGATCGACGGCAGCAGCAGGCCGATGATTTTCGCCTGCGGCGTGGGTGCCGTCGCCGATTGAGCCGGCCGGTAGCCCAGGGTCGCCATCGCCCGTTCGATGCGCTCACGGGTCTGCGCGCTCATCTGGTGACTGCGATTATTCAGCAGGTTCGACACGCTGCTGATGGACACGCCGGCCAACCGCGCCACATCACGAATATTTGCCATTTGCCGATACCTTGCTGCCTGCCGTTAGCCTGCAATCTATAAGGGAAGCCGGCCGCAGGCAAGCTGCAACCGGGGCGCCGCGTGCATGGGATCGCGCATTTGTGAGAGTCGTCAGGCGGCAGCCGTGTTGTTTACTAAACAACAGCGGGGGTGGGGGCACTGTGTTAACGCAGATGAGTGAGATC
The DNA here is from genome assembly GCF_022678525.1 of Serratia sp. PGPR-27. NCBI lineage: Bacteria > Pseudomonadati > Pseudomonadota > Gammaproteobacteria > Enterobacterales > Yersiniaceae > Serratia > Serratia sp. PGPR-27. The sequence goes on from NZ_JALBYS010000004.1 coordinate 144,307, forward strand.
TGCGAAGCATCTCTCGTTTATCGCCCTTCGGGGCGGCGGGTTCTGTACTATTGTTTTCTCTTTGCGGCACGTTCCAGGCCGATGGGGCGCTGGGCGCAACGGAGATCACAGATGAACAAACGGGAATTAGAAAGCGCGATTGTCACCGATTTTTCCAAACGCATGAGCTATGGCGACTACCTGTGCCTGGACCAACTGCTGGACTGCCAGCACCCGCTCTCCAACCCGCCGCATCATGACGAAATGCTGTTCGTGATACAGCATCAAACCTCCGAACTGTGGATGAAGCTGATGCTGCACGAGCTGCAGGCGGCGCTGCGGCTGGTGCAGCAGGACAAACTCAGCCACTGTTTCAAAATCCTCGCGCGCGTCAAACAGATCCAGCGGCTGCTGTTCGAACAGTGGGCGGTGCTGGAAACGCTGACGCCGTCAGAATACGTCGAGTTTCGCGACGTGCTGGGCAGTTCGTCGGGCTTCCAGTCGCACCAGTACCGGTCGATCGAATTCCTGCTCGGCAACAAGAACGCCGCCATGCTGGCGGTGTTCAGCAACGACGCGGAAAGGCACGCCGCGCTGAAGGCGATCCTCGAAGCGCCGAGCCTGTACGACGAATACTTGCTGTATCTGGCGCGCCACGGCTTGCCGATCCCGCAGGAGTGTCTCGAGCGCGACTGGACGCAGCCCTACCAGCGCAACCCGGATCTGCTGCCGGCGTTTAAAGTGATCTACGACAACCCGCAAACCTACTGGGAAGCCTATGAAATGGCGGAGAAGCTGGTGGATATCGAAGAGAGTTTCCATCTGTGGCGTTTCCGCCATATGAAAACGGTGGAGCGGATCATCGGCTTTAAGTCGGGCACCGGCGGCTCCAGCGGCGTCAGCTTCCTGAAAAAGGCGTTGGATCTGACCTTTTTCCCCGAGTTGCTGGACGTGCGTACCGAAATCGGTGCCTGAGACATTGTGAGGGGGAAGGGCGATGAGCGTGAGGATTATCGATAAGGCGGCGGAGAAGGTGGTGGGAGTGAGAGTCGTGGGGCCGTATCCGCAGACCATCCCGCAGGGCTCGCAGCAACTGCTGGCATGGCGGCAGCGCCACGACGTGCCGTTCGGCAAATGGCTGGTGCTGTATTGGGACGATCCGGCGGAAGTGGCGCCGGAAAAGCTGCGCGCCGACGTGGTGATGAGCGTGGCGGACGATTTCGCGCTGCCGGCGGGCAGCGCGGGCGTCACCGTGCAGACGCTGCCCGCCGGGCAGTATGCGGTCTACCACGTGCGCATCAGCGATGGCGATTTCGAGCGGGTGTGGGGCGAGTTCTATCAGAAGCTGCTGCCGGCCAGCGGCTACCAGCCGGTTGAGGGGGTGAGCTATGAACACTATCTCAACGACTGCGAGGCCGACGGCTATTTCGACCTCGAGATTTACCAGACGGTGAAGAAGTGGTGAGGGGGAAATGATAAAGAGGGCTGAATCGATGGGCGGTACAGATTCAGCCCGTTGTGTTGGCTTAATGTCGGTGATTTTGCCGCCAGCCTATTCATCTCCTTGCCAAAAGGGGTTACAGCGGACGGCGTTTTTGCCGGTACTGCCGCCCGAGGGGCGGCGTTAACCGGCTTTCCCGGCGTACCAATTACCTACTCTTTAGGGAACAGCTGATCGACGGCGCTCTGGATCGCCGCCTGATGGCCGCCGCCCGGTGCGGCGGTGCGTGCGACGCCGCCGGGCTGGTTGAGATCCAGCTGGCCGCCGGTATTGATCGCGCCATCCTCTTTCACCGTGATATTGAAACTGGTGCCGGTGATGTTGATTTGGCCGTCCGCCAGCAGTTCGATCACGCTTTCGCCGCATTCGAGCCGCAGCGATTCGCCGGAGCCGAGGGTAAAGGCGTTGACTACGGCGTCGCTGCGCGTTTTGCCGGTCAGCGCGGAGGATTCACCTTTGACACCGGTCGCCTGATTGAGCACTACCCGTTTGATCTGGTTACCGCCCACCAGGTGGGTGTGGTCGTTAGCGATGGTGTGGCTCTCATCGTTTTTCACCTGGGTGTCCATGTTGCGTTCCGCCTGGATCCACACCTGTTCGGCGCCGGCCTTGTCTTCGAAGCGCAGGGCGTTGGCGTTGTCGGCGGTGCCGTCCTTGGTGCGGCTCATAAAGCCCATCTGGGTAGCGGCGGCCGGCAGCGCCCAGGGCGGCATGCTGGCTTCGTTATAGACGCGCCCGGTGACGATCGGCCGATCCGGATCGCCGTTGATAAAGTCCACCACCACTTCGTCGTTGACGCGCGGGATCTGCACGCCGCCGTAGCCCTGGCCGGCCCAGGCGCTGGAGACGCGCACCCAGCAGGAGCTGCCGTCGTCTTTTGGCCCGAAGCGATCCCAGTGGAACTTCACCTTGATACGGCCGTATTTGTCGGTCCAAATCGATTCGCCGGCCGGGCCGACCACCCGGGCGGTCTGCGGTCCGTGGGTTTTCGGCCAGGTAGCCTGCTGCGGCGGGTGCCAGGGCACGTCCGCCGGCAGCACGGTGAAGTCGATGCGGTGTTCGCTGCTCTGATCGTCGCCGCTGGCGTAGCGGTTCTCTTTCAGATGGTAGTTGGCCTGCAGCGTCAGATATTCGCGGTTGTCGTCGGCGTGCGGGGCGTTATACAACGTAAAGGTGCTGCCGGGGGCGATGCCCAACGCGGTGGCGGAGCCCCGAATTTGCTGATGCTCGGCCTGCCAGGCCTCCTGGCGCACGCGGGCGTAGAACTCGCCCTGCTGATGCTCGGTGTAGCGGCCCGGCCAGTCGTAAACGTCGATCTGCCCCGGCGTGGGTGAGACCGGGTTTTGCCGCGCTTGGAACAGCCAGGCGTTCGGCTTGCGAAAATCGTAGTCGTCCAGGCTGTAGATGCCCGGCGTGACGCGATCGGACAACGTCCACTGGCTGATGCCTTCCTCGCTGGTGCTGCCGCCAGACGGTGTCAGGTGGTAGGGGATCATCTCGTAGCCGGGATAGGGCTGGTGGTGGTGGGGCGCATCCCCGAGCACCAGCGTGTGTTTGCCCATCTCGTGTTTGAAATAGTAATAGATGCCCTCCAGCTCCATCAGGCGGCTGATGAAGTTGAAGCTGCTTTCGTTGTACTGCACGCAGTAGCCCCACAGGCGATAGTCGCCGGTCAGCTGATCTTCCAGCTGCACGTTGTGCTCCGCCAGCAGGGTCTTGACGATCTGCGGAACCGTCTGTTCCTGGAAGATGCGGAAGTTGCGGTCTTTGGTCATCGGCCACAGATCCGGCTGCACGTGCAGGTTATACACCGCGTAGCGCGTGCCGCCGATCTCTTCGCTGCTGACGGCGATGGCGGTGATCTTGCCGTTCAGGTAGCGCGGGGCGCTGAGAAAGCCCTGGGTCGGGATCTCCAGCGTCAGCGGTTGGCCGAGCAGCGCTTTGCGATCGAGCCGCGCGTCGGTGCTCAGCAATTCAATAGAGAAGTCGAAAGGAGTGGAAAGCGCTTCGATGCCGTCCAGCGAGCGGAACAGCAGTTGCTCCTGGCCCAGCGGCGTGTGCGCAATAATGCGATCCAACATGAGAACATCCTCTGTGATTGACGTCATCCCCTGCATACTCCGGCCGTTGCAGCGGCTTTGCCGCGCGGCCAATGAGGGGGCGGTGGTGCGTCAGTCTCATGAAATAGGGAAAACCCCGCCGCGGCGGAGTTTCAGAACGGGATTAACCGGCGGTGGCCGGGTTGACCAGCCAGGTGCCGGCGGTGTCGATGCTGAGCTGTTGGCGGCGCAGCCGATCGTTGTGGCGGATCTCCAACTGATAACGGCCTGGCGCCAGGTTCAGGCTGGCGAAGCCGTTTTCGCCCGGCGTCACCTGCTGCGGCTTGCCGTCGAGGCTGACCTGCTCACCCGGTTGCAGTTTGAAGTACACCAACGCCACCGGTTGCGCCGGCGGCGCCGCTTTTTCAGGTTCCGCCGCCGCAGGCTGCGCGGTTTGCGGTGCGCTCGGCTGCTGCGTCAGGGTTTTCTGCGCCGGTGACGCCTCGCTGTTTTGAGCGACGGCCTGGGCATCGTCCTTGCCGCCGCTCAGCCAGGCGATCGCGCCGATCACCAGCAGCGCGGCGACCCCGGCGCCGGCCATCATCGGGCGTGAGAATTGGGTGCCGCGCGCGGTAACGGCGCCGGCGGCGGCCGCAGCGGCGGCCGGGTTGGCGGCGACCAGCAAGTTCTCCGGCGCGGCGGCCGGGGTGCTGATGATTTCGTTTTCATCGGCGATCGGCAGGTGCAACAGCTCGGCCATTTCGTCGATGGTCTGCGGGCGGTCTTCCGGCTTCAGCGCCAGCGCGCGATCGACGGTGCGCAACAGCTCCGGCGAGTAGCCGGCGGGGCGGCGCTCGGTCAGCGGCTGGTAGCTGTCTTCGATGCTGCGCACCACGCTGACCGGCGGCGGCGAACCGACGATCAGCGTGTGCAGCACGGCGCCCAGCGCGTAGATATCGGTCCACGGCCCCTGTTCGCCGTCGCTGTTCTCGGTGTACTGCTCGATCGGCGCGAAGCCCGGTTTGAGCATGATCTCCGTTTCGTCCGACAGGTTGCCGATCTCTTTGCGCGCTGACCCGAAGTCCAGCAGCACCGGCAGCTGGCTCTCCTGGATCTGGATATTATCCAGCGAAATGTCGCGGTGCAGATAACCTTCCTGATGGATGGTGTTGATGGCGCTGAACAGCGGCGGCAGCAGCCGACGGATCCACGCCTCGTCGATTTTCTCCGGCTGCTGCGCCTGCAGGTTTTTCAGCGTGGTGCCGCTGTAAAACTGGGTGCCCATATAGGCGGTGCCGTTCTCTTCCCAGAAGCGCAACACGTGCAGCAGGCCGGGGTGCGAGAAGCGCGCCAGCAGACGCGCCTCCTGAATAAAGCTGTTCAGCCCGGCCTGGAAAGTTTTGCCGAAGCGCTCGCCGCGTAGCCCGATACTGAGATCGTCGTTGCGTTTCGCCAGCGAGGTTGGCATGTACTCCTTGATGGCGATGGTGCGTTCCAGTTGGTGATCGTAGGCGCGGTAGACGATGCCGAAGCCGCCTTCGCCGATCGCTTCCTGGATCTCGAATTCATTGAATCGATAGCCGCTCGGCAGGCTGTTCGAATTCGGTTTGGTTATCCCGGTTCCCGACATAGTGATGACTCTCTGTGTTCAAAGGGCCGCCGTCTCGGCGGCCGCGGCGTTATGCCTGAAATTGACAAATGAATTCGTGGTTCTGCAGCGCGATATGCAGTTGGCGATAGCGCTGGTCGTTGGCGCTGCCGGTCAGCAGGGTGTGGCTGATCTGCGGCAGCAGGGTGTTGGTCAGGATGGCGTCGACCATGCGGCCGCCGGACTCCACCTCGGTGCAGCGGCTGACGATCTGATCGATGACCGCATTGTCGAAGGTGCAGACGATGTCGTGATTCTCCGCCAGGCGGCGCTGAATGCGGCCCAGTTGCAGGCGCACGATGTTGCCCAGCGTGGCGTCGGTCAGCGGGTAATACGGCACCACCAGCAGGCGGCCGAGCAAGGCGGCCGGGAACACCGACAGCAGCGGCTGGCGCAGCGCGCCGCTCAGCGCCTCCGGCTCCGGCAGCAGCTCCGGATCGCTGCACAACCCGGCGATCAGATCGGTGCCGACGTTGGAGGTCAGGATGATGATGGTGTTGCGGAAATCGATATGGCGGCCTTCGCCGTCCTCCATCCAGCCCTTGTCGAACACCTGGAAGAAGATTTCATGTACGTCCGGGTGCGCTTTCTCGATCTCGTCCAACAGCACCACGCTGTAAGGACGGCGGCGCACCGCCTCGGTCAGCACGCCGCCTTCGCCGTAGCCGACATAGCCGGGCGGCGCGCCTTTCAGCGTCGAAACGGTGTGCGACTCCTGGAATTCGCTCATGTTGATGGTGATGACGTTCTGCTCGCCGCCGTACAGGGTTTCCGCCAGCGCCAGCGCGGTTTCGGTTTTGCCGACGCCGGAGGGCCCGGCCAGCAGGAACACCCCGACCGGCTTGTTCGGATCGTCCAGCCGCGCCCGTGAGGTGCGCACCCGGCGGGCGATCAGATCCAGCGCATGGCGTTGGCCGATCACGCGCTGGTTCAGGGTGGCGGAGAGTTGCAGCACCGCTTCAATCTCGTTTTTCACCATGCGGCCCAGCGGGATGCCGGTCCAGTCGGCCACCACCGCCGCCACGATGTTGGCGTCGACGGCGGCGAAGATCAGCGGCGCTTCGCCCTGCAGCGCGCTCAGTTGCTGCTGCAGCTCGCCCAGTTGGGCGCGCAGCGCGTCGGCGTCAGGGCCCGCCTCCGTTTCTTCGCCGGCAGGCTCCTCCGCTTCCTGCCGGTGCAGCTGGGCGCGCAGTGTGATGATCTCTTGGATCAGCGTCAGCTCTTGCTGCCAGCGCTCGGTCAGCTGTTTGAGCTCCAGGCGCAGCTCGGTCAGCTGAGCTTCAATCTCCTGCGGGCGCAGGGGATCGCCGATGCCGACCTTGGCCTCGCGGCGGGCGATATCCAATTCGATCTGCAGCGCATCGATGCGATGGCGGCAGTCTTCAACCTGGGCGGGCTCGGCGTGTTGGCTGACCGCAACGCGCGCGCAGGCGGTATCCAGCAGCGCCACCGCCTTGTCCGGCAACTGGCGGGCCGGAATATAGCGATGGGACAGCCGCACCGCGGCGTCCACCGCTTCATCCAGCAGCAGCACGCGGTGGTGTTGCTCCAGCGGGCTGACGGTGCTGCGCAGCATCAGCAGCGCCTTGTCTTCGCTCGGCTCGTGCACCTGCACCACCTGGAAACGGCGGGTGAGCGCCGGGTCTTTCTCAATGTATTTCTTGTATTCCGACCAGGTGGTGGCGCCAATGGTGCGCAGTTGGCCGCGCGCCAGCGCCGGCTTCAGCAGGTTGGCGGCGTCGCCGGTGCCCTGGGCGCCGCCGGCGCCGATCAGGGTGTGAATTTCGTCGATAAACAGGATGATTGGCGTCGGGCTGGACTGCACTTCGTCGATCACCGCCTGCAGCCGTTTTTCAAACTCGCCCTTAACGCCGGCGCCGGCCTGCAGCATGCCGATGTCCAGCAGGCACAGTTTCACGTCGCGCAGCTGTGGTGGCACATCGCCGGCCACGATACGCAGCGCCAGGCCTTCCACCACCGCGGTTTTCCCGACGCCGGCCTCACCGGTCAGCAGCGGGTTGTTCTGGCGGCGGCGCATCAGGATATCGATGATTTGCCGGATCTCTTCATCGCGGCCGGCCACCGGGTCGATCTCGCCGCCGCGCGCTCTGGCGGTCAGATCCTGGGCATACTGCGCCAGCACGCTTTCACCGCTGCGCGCCGCGCCGGATGCGTTCTCGGCGCGGCTTTCCGCCGGCGCATCCTGGGCGTTTTCCGCCGAGTGAGCGGTAATGGCGGCGAACTGCTCCATCAACAGATCGGCGTTGATGCGCTCGAACTGCGGGGAAATGGCCTTCAGCAGATGGCGCAGGCTGTAGGTTTTCAGAATGCCGAGCAGCAGGTGGCCGCCGCGGATGCGCGCCGCGCCGAATTTCAATGAGCCATAGACCCAGGCGCGTTCTACCGCGCTGTCGATGTGCTCGGACAGATCGGAGATGGCGCTGGCGCCGCGGGGCAGGCGATCGAGCGCCTCGACGATGTCGCGCGCCAGCTGCGCCTCGTCCAACGCGAAGTGGCGGACGATCTGCTGCAGATCGCCGTCCGGCGATTGCATCAGCTGATGCAGCCAGTGCGCCAGTTCGACGTAGGGGTTACCGCGCAGCTTGCAAAACGCCGTCGCACTTTCCAGAGAGGTGAATAACAGGCTATCCAGTTTGCCAAATAATACCGAGCGGCTGATTTCAGACATGGTTTTCCTCAGGTCTCAGGGTGGCCTGGCGCCGCAGGGCGCCGGCCGAAATAGGGTCAGAACGGGTTTTCCAGCGGTTCAGGGCTGAAGATCAGATCGTCGAGATCGCGCTGTCGCCGATGGTCGGCCAGCCAACTGCTCAGGCCCAATCGCTGCGCGCCGCCGAGCTGGATGCCGTGCGCCTGTTCCTTCGCCAGGATCAGGCGCACTTCCCAGACGAACTCGATGCCCAGGTATTGGCGCACCCAGTCGCGCAGTTGCCGGCACAGCTCGGCGCCCGGCAGGAAGCGGTCATAGTCCTGCTGCGGCATCGGCCCCAGCTCGATGCGGAACTTGTGCTGGATATCGCGCACCGCGATGCCGAGAAAGGCCGACTCGCCGAGCCGCGGCGCACCGCGCCCGGCCTTGAGCCGCGCCTGCTCGCGCGGTTCTACCCGCAGCCAGTGCGGCACGTTTTCGACGATGCGCACCGGCACCTTGAAATACTGCTGCAAAATCTTGCTCAGGCCTTCCGGATCGCGGCTGTGGCGAATCAGATGACCGGCCATAAAATGCTTGGCGTGGGCGTTGATGCTGTCGCGTTCCTGCTGCGCCGGCTGGCCGATGCCGATCAGGCTCGACAGGTACTCGTCGAAGCGCCGGTTGTCCTGGCGATCCAGCGATACCGTCGGCTGCGCGTCGGCCCAGGCGCGGTAAAACAGCAGCGTCAACCGGTGATGGAACAGATTGGTGAACGCCAGCAGGGTGGTGTCCTGATGGTGATACACCCGTTCGCGCACGTATTCGGTCAGGTGCAGCGGCAGCGGCCCGTTGGGGCCGAACAGGCCGAAGCTGAAGATCGAAACGTCGTGCAGCGGGCTGTTGGCGCGTGGCGCCACCTGCGCCAGCGTGGAGGGCGCGAACGACAGCGACGGCTCCTGGCCCAGGCGCAGCATCTCGTGGCGCGGCAGCGGCGCTCGCCCCAGCAGATAGGGCTGGCCGCCCTGGGCGTCGATGCGTCGCAGCAGTTGAAACAGATCGTGCTTGTAAGGCGCACTGCGCAGCCGCGGCCAGAAGTCGTCCGGCAGCCGATACAGCGCATTGATCTGCGGCGGCGCCAGTTCGGTGGCGATCATCTCCGCGCTCATATCAGCGTCCTTTTGCCCATGCGCGCCTGCCAGTGGGCGATTTCGCCGCGCTGCTGGCTGGAGAGCGTCATCTCGGTGAAGGTGTTCATCGCCACCAGGCGCGAGAACAGGCGCTCCAGCACGCTGCCGAGCAGGTAAGGGCTGTTGCCGGAGAACGCCTGCTCATCGACCGTCAGATCGATGGCGATACCGCGCGCGAACACGATCGGGCCCGGCTCCGGCACACGCCGATAGACCGGCCGCAGGTTGCAGTGGCGCACGCCCTGGATCTGTTTGGCGATCGCCGGCTCGCTCAGGTTGCCGTACAGCCCCAGCAGCTGGCGCAGGCTGGCGGCGCCCTGTTCCGGATCGCCGTCCATCATGCTGAGGTAGTTCAGCTGCAACTGGCTGATCAGCCGCCAGGTGATCATCCCTTCGGCCAGCGCCGGGCGTGGCGGGGTGGGGCCTTTGCGCAGCGAGACCTGCTTGATCGGGATCGAATCGGGCATCACGAAGTTGCCCTGATCCTGTTGCAACAGCATCAACGGCAGATCGCGGCTGGTGCACAGCACGTCGGCGGTGAGGTATTTCAGATCGCTGTGCCACGGCGATTGCCGTTCGTCCACCAGCGACACGAACACTTCCGAACCGGCGTAGCCGGTGCGGGTGCCGTAGCGGCGGGCGTGCTCCGACAGCGTGCGCTGTTCGCGCCGCAGCGAAAAGTAGGCGCCATAGTTGCCGTCGTCCGCGCTCAGGGTGCTGTAAAACGGCCGAAACTCTTGCTCGTAGCGTTTTTCGCTGGCGCTGCCGCCGAGCCGCTGCACCGAAAACACTTCGTAATCCAGCGGCCGGATATTGTCGACCACCAGATGGTATTCGTGGTTCTTTTCGTTGATCGCGATGCGTTCGGCCACTTTCGGAAACAGGTTGATCACCGGCGTGCAGTGCAGCGCCAGGTGGGCGGCGTCGACCACCCGTTCCAGCGCGGCATCATGCCGATCCAGCAGTACCACGATTTCGAACTGGCGCAGCCCCTTTTTCCCTTCGCGCACGCTCTGCAGCAGCGGACGCAGGCCGTTGACGCTGAAGAACTGGAAGCGCGCCGGGAAGGCGAAATACTCCTGCAGCAGCCGGTAGCCTTCGAAGTTGCGCAGATCGTTGGGCAGCAGCGCCTGATCGGCGGCGAAGCCCTCCTGTCGCAGCCCGTCCAACGCCAGCGCCCGCCGCTGCGGCTGAGCCTCCACCGTTTGGCAGACAAGCCCGACGCTGTGCTGCATCAGCAACTCCAGCAGCTGCTGCGCCTGCATGTCCGGCCCGGCCAGGTAAAACATCAATTGATCCAGCTGCAGGTTGTTGAGCGTCACACTTTCGTAGCACTCAAGACGAATGCGCAGCGCGCTGACGCAGCCGCTGTGCTGCAGCCCCAGCGAGGCCAGCGGGATATCGGCCGGAATGCCGCCCAGCTCGACGCCGGCGATGCGCACCGGCTGCAGCGTGACGTCATGCGCCGTGGTGTAACTGCAGGTGATGCCGCTTTTCTTCAGCGTCTGGCTGTCCATCATGGTGCCGCGCGGCACCACGAAGCCGTTGCTGATGTCGCCTTTGCTGCTGTCCGGCTGCAGCTCGGCGATCGCCATCGACGGCGTCGGCGACAGGTAGTTGGGGTAGATGATCTCCAGCAAGCGCTGAGAAAAGCGCGGGAACTCGGCGTCCATTTTCAGCTGCACGCGCGAGGTGAGGAAGGCAAAGCCTTCCATCAGGCGCTCGATATAAGGGTCCGCCACGTCGATGCCGCGCATGCCGAGGCGGCCCGCGACCTTCGGGTACTGTTCGGCGAACTCGGCGCCCATCTCACGCAGATAGGCCAGCTCGCGGTTGTAATAATCTAACAGTTTACTGTCCATCGCCTTACCCTATGTCTTTCAGATCGAAGTGGCCGTTTTCCAGATCCACGTCGGTACGGAACAGAAACTCCAGCGGATAGGGCACGCACCACAGGCGGCCCTTGATTTCGATCGACAGCACGTTGTGCAGCTCCAGCGAGCCGGTATCCGAGATGCAGCGCACCTGCAGCCCCTCGGGCAAAATGCGCGGCTCGAAATGGAGAATGGATTCGGTCAGCGCGCGCTGAATGTCGAGCCATTCGATGTCCGACATGCGCTTGCCCGCCAGCGAGGCGATGCCGTAATTCAGGGTGGAGCGCCGCACCTGCGGAAAATCGCCGAGATCCAGATTGGATTCGCTGTTGACGCAGTTGAACAGCCACTGCAGATCGCGCAATACCCGGCGGCGCAGCTCGCTGTGCGACACCAGGTTGCGCACCTGCGCCTCCTGCTTTTTCTGCGGTTCGTCGTCGGTCAGCATATCGAGCAGCACCGGCTGCATTTTGTCGCGCGAGGTCAGGCGTTCGCTGTCCTGACGATAGCGATAGCCCTGGTGGCGCAGATCGCCGCCGTCGTAGTGGGGTGGGCGCTTATCGTTCATGGTCAGGCGCTCGCGTCGAAGCTCAGCTGCCGCAGGCTGTGCAGTGGGAATTCATCGCTTTCGCTGAGCCAGGTTTTCAGGCCCAGCCCCGCATAGTGGGTGCCGTCGCCCAGCGGTTGCCATTCGGTGCGCTTGCCGAGCAGCAGCGCGTCGTCGCTGCCTTCGGCCAGCGGATAACGGGCGGGCAGTTGGCATACCTGTTCGCGGCCATCGGTCAGGCGCACCAGCGCATGGCTCCACACCAGGTCGATGGCGCTCTGCGGCGCCTGGAACTGGATCGCGGCGATGTCGGCAAACGGCAGCCAGTAGTAAACGCCGTTCAGCGCCAGTTCGCATACCGGCCCGAGGCGGCCGTCACCGTCGGTCAGCCAGTCGAAACGCAGCTGCCGTTCTTGTTCGCCTTCGGCCAGCGTTAACCGCCCGGCGCCGGCCGGAGCGGCCTCCAGCGCTTCATCACGCAGCGCCTGGGCCTGTTCGGCCACCCCTTGCGCATCCTGATGCAGCGCCTGCACCATCAGTTTCAGCCAAGGCTGATCCTGCCGCAGCAGCGCCGGCGCGGCCGTGCCGGCAAACACCGCCTGGCGTTGCAGCTCGGCGTTGACTGACTGCATCAGCAGCAGCGTGGTCGGTTGGGCGATAGGTTTCAGCGCCTGCCAGGATTTCAGCTGCGCGTTGGCGCGCGTCCAGTTGCCGCTCAGACACAGCAGTTGCACCAGCGCGGCGCGCAGGTCGGCATCCGCCGGTTTCGCCTTGATATCGTTTTCGACGGCGGTGATGGCCGCGGCGATCGACTGGCCTTGCAGCATGCTTGCTAATGATTTCACAGGCTTTCCTTATAATCAGTGAGTGGCGCCGTTGACCGACAGGTAGCTGCCGCTGGCGGGATCGACCCGGTCTGCGGCCAGCTTTTCCACCAGTTTAAAAGTCAGCGGGGCGGGGGCGCTCAGCAGCGGCTGCCAGGCGGTTTGCGCCTGCTGCACGCGCTGTTTGATCTTGTTCTCGTCGGCGGCGTCGACGCGCGGCATTTCAACGATCGCTTCACCGTTGAACGCCCAGGCGTGCAGCTTCGGTTCGAAGTTCAGCAGCAGGAAGCTGCCCGGCGCCTGCGGGTTGCCGCCCAAAATGAGCCGTTGGGCGTTGGCGCTGACGACGGTCAGCGCGCGATCGCCGCCGTTAACCTGCGCCAGCGGGTAACCTTGCAGGAACCACAGCGTCGGCGAGAGGGTTTGGCCGCCCTGTTGCAGCGTGACCGCGCCGTTGCCCTGCAGCCAGCCGTCCTCGCCGCAGCGCAGCGCGGCGCCGGCGGGAATGAACAGCGAGCCGCCGTTGGCCTCGTCACGCCAGAAGGTGCGGAAGTGGCAGCCCTGCGGCAGGCTGAAACGCTGAGCCGGCGCGCTGTCCGCCTGCGGAGAAGTCACGGCCACCGCCGCAGGGATCGCCGGTTGCGGCGGGGTTTCCGGCGGCTCGGAGGCCTCTTGTTTGACCACCGGTTTCCAGCCGCGCGCTTTGGCGGCTTCGCCGCTGGCCAGTTTCTCTCCGCGCTTGTCGGTCAGCGTCCAGGGCAGGTGGCCGGCTTTCGGGCACTGCTTTTCCAGCAGATTGCCGACGCGGGGCAGAAAGTCGTTCAGCACCGTCGGATCCTGGCTTTGCGCCGAGACGATACGCAGCGGGATGCTTTTGCCGCACCAGCTTGCCGGATTGCTGTTTTTGACGTCATCGATAAACACTTCCAGCTTCTGGCTGGGGGAGTAAACCAGGCGATAGTTCATCGCCTGCGCGGTCGGCACCGCCATCAGGGCGACGAGCCCCGGCATCCAATATTTCATAGTAAACCTTGCTGTGAATGTGCGCTGCTCAGTCGCGGCTCAGAAACCGCTCCGCATCCGCCAGCGAATGCAGCAGGGTGGTTTCCTGCGGTGAGCCAATCCAGACGGCGATAGCGCTGTAGTTATCGCTGTTATTGTTTTTCTTCCATGCCTGCTGCATCAGGGCGATCCACTCGCTGGGGGAGTTGACCATGTGCAGCGACTGTTCCAGTTCGGCCTGGCTGAAGCTGTGCCAGAATCCGTCGGTGCACAGCAGGAAAACGTCGCCGTCTTCCAGCTGCAGCACGTCGCTGTAGGTGGCGTCGCGCTCTTCGTTGAGCCCCAGCGCGAAATACAGCAGGTTGCTGTTGATGCCGTTGGTCTGATAACCGGCGTCCTGCATCTGTTGGATCAGGCTGTGGTCGGTGGTGACGGCATGCAGGTAGCCGCGGCGGAACAGGTACAGGCGGCTGTCGCCGGCGTGCGCCCAGTAGGCCAGCTGGTAATCGCGATCGATAAACAGACTGACCAGCGTGGTGCCCATCTTGCTGTATTCGTCCGACTGCCGCTGTTGCTGGTGGATGGCGGCATTGGCGCGCGTAATGTGCTGACGAATGCTCTGGGCGTTCAGGTGCTTTTCGCCGTCGAAGTTTTGCAAAATGGTGTCGCGCGCCAGTTTGGCGGCGATATCGCCGCCCGGAAAACCGGCGATGCCGTCGCACACCACGAAGCAGGCGGCGCGGTTGCCGAGCACTTCGCCGGTCTGATCCTGGTTGGAGGCGCGGCCGCCCTGGTTGGAGGTAGAGGCTATGGTGATATTCATTACGCGTCCGGTTTGGTCTGTGAGTCTTTGTATTGATTCACTTCAACGTCATAGGCGTGCAGGAAGGCTTCGCCGAACAGGGTGTGGAAATCGTCCTCGATTTCGCCGGAGGTTTGCTGATAGTTCTTCACGAAGTAGTCCCACAGCGCGGCCTTGCGGTTGGCGGGCAGCGACAGACGCGGCGCCACGCCTTCCTTGCGCGCTTCTTCTTCGAGACGTTCCGGGTTAAACGACTGCAGCATGGCGGCGATGATGGCGCGAATGCCGGCGATCATCCCCAGCTGGTGCGCCTGCAGGTCGATCAGCGCATCGCGCACCGCCTGTTCCGGCGGCATAAAGCCCGGCATCTGGCTGCCGAACATCTGCATCAGCACCGTTTTGCCCGAAGGCAGCAGCTTGAACGGGTTGTTGGCCTCGTCGAGGATCATGGTCATCTCCGCCTTCACGCCGCGCTTGAGGATCGAGCGGGATGAGAGCAGGGCGACGGTGCCTTGCGAGAACAGGCTCAGCAGGCGGCCGGCCTGGCGGATCTGTTGTTCGTCGAAATGCGGCTGCGGCTGCAGATCGTCGAGACCGATGCCTTGCAACAGCGCCGTCAGCAGCGGCCCCTCCAAGGTGTCGCCATTCGGCGCGGCGGCGTGCTGCCGCTGGGCGGACTGGTAGGCAACCGGATCGATGCCCAGGCGGTTGCCCTGGCGCGGACGCGGCGGCTGCGCAGGCGGCTCCTGCGGGCTGAACTGCGGCGCGGGTTGGGGTTGCGGCTCGGGCATCTGCACGGGCGGCGGCGTCGGCTGAGGGCGCGGCGCTACCGGCTGGGCGGCGATCGGCGCCGGTGGTGGGGACGGCGGCTGTACCGCTTCCTCCGGCTGAGCCAGCGGCACGGCGCCGCCCATCAGCAGCCCCAGCGGATCGTTGCTGTTCAGCGTCTCTGGCGAAGCGGGCGCGGATGAGCCGCCGAACAGCGCCAGCGGATCCAGCTCTTGTTCCGGTTGCTGCGCATTCTGGACGGGGGGAGCCGGGCGCGGCGGCGCAGCCTGCTCCGCCAGCAGCGCGCTGGGGGTGGTATCGGCCAGGATATGCTCACGCTCAAAAGTGGAGTCGGTGTTGAATAAGGCGGCCGGATCGGTTTGCTGTTGCTGCAGTTGGCGCAGATCGACATCGCCCGCCAGCTGCGCCAGCGGATCGGCCGGGTTCAGCTCGCGAGCGGGGGTATCCAGCAGCGGATGATTGTCCGGATTGGCGATCGGCGGCGGTGTGACGGCGGCCGGCGCGTTCGGCGTAAATTCTTCCACCAGGCTGTCCCAGATTTCGTTGGGGATCGGCGCGGCGGATTTTTCTTTGGCGGCGGCTGCAGGGGCCGCAGCAGCGGCAACGGCAACGGCCTTGGCCACCGGTTGAGCCTGCGGCGCGGCGTGCTGTTGCAGCGCGCTGACTTCAATCTGGTAATCGTCGATGCCGAGCACGTCGCCATCCTGCAGTTCAACCTGGCGGCCTCGTTCCAGCGGAATATCGTTCAGCAGCACGCGGGTGACGTTGCCGCGATTGGTGATGCGGCATTCGCCGTCAGAGGAAATGTGTACGATCGCCTGCAGACGGGAAATGGCGCGCTCTTCGTCCGGCAGCACCAGGTTGTTGTCCACGCTGCGGCCGATGGTGCCGCCCGGCGGCAGAAAATCGCAACTGCTCTGCGGCGGAACCTGGCCGCTTTTATTTTTTACAATGGAAAATCGCATAAGGCATTCCTGCTGATTAGATCTTATGGCCAGACAGTGGAACTCGATAACTGGATGAGTTTGACTTAATTTCTTTCCTAAGAGAGATCTTTGAATGTGAGTGACTAATTTTTTGGGTTAACGCATTATATGGTCGAAAACTTCAATATAATAACGTGAGGCTGTATATGTCAGGTGATGTCATTGCTATTATTCGCATTATTCTTAGCCTTTCTTTTGTAATAGAGATTAGTTGGTAATTGAGACAGGTAAGTAAGGGCGAATATAATACTGGCGTACCACACCTCATCATAGTCTTGAAATTTTATATTGAGCATTGGATCCAGTATCTCAGAACCATAGTTAAACACTAAACCCTGGATGATGCTTGCAAATAAATTCACTATGGTAGCCATCACAAAAAGGGAATAGGATTTTTTATTGTTGGTTTTTTATTTTAGGTGATAAAGCCCGACAAATACTAAGACTGACAGGAAAAAGTATAAAAACACAAATGAGTAAGAGTAGGTGGAAAGCGTGACGTCATCGATCACTGTTTTGTTTCCTCGTAGTGGTATGCCTCTCTTATACTGCCAATCTTATCTTTTCTGAAAAGTAAATAATAGCCACTTTCGTAAACATTATTTGCTCCTTGAGCCATTAACGGTACGCCAACGCCCCCGCAGGCCATGCCTGCAGAAAGTGCACAGGTTCCGATTCCGGCAAATATCTGAGAGCCGCCGCTGACAAAACCAACTTGTTTCATCACCAGGTTTGAAAATCTTTCTCTTTTTTCTTTTTTTATTGCGACAAAGAGCTTGGCTTTACCTGTATTAATGTTGAATTCTTGTTGTTTGAGGTTGTTGATTTCCTCTTCAATTATACTGATTGCTCCAGAGTAGGATGTGCAGTGTATACTGATATCCCTTTGTGCAAACTGAATAAGTTGGTCTATTTCCAGTGAGAAATTAGCTCTTGATTCGTTGGTGTATAGATACTGTCGTGAAAACGCTCTTGATAGTTTTTTGAGTTCATCGACAGATCTATCCAGATCTGCTTTTGTTTTGTATTGCATCAGGATTCCTTTCCTATTTTTCTAAACTAACATTTATTATATGTAAGGATGCGTATTTATTATCAGTTGTCGTCTTTCCCTTGGTACTTCTTGATGATGGCTTGTAACGCTTGGCTATGTACAAGATCAATGTACTTGGCCATCGTCATCGGCTCCCCAGACATGCTGTCATAGGGCTTTGCCAGAAATTCTTTTGCCAGCGCCCTGACGGCGGTATGCGCCTCCAGAGAATAATCGCCGAACTCCATGTAACCCCGAGCGGCGGCGGCGGCATCGTTTTTGACTTCTTTTGCTGAGTACCCCTCGGCGATACAAACGCTAAGCGCGTAGTTTTTGAGGTACTCGGCAGGGGAATAGTCAATTTCTGTCGCTGCATTGACGTTCAACGTTGCGGCGATGGCCACAGTCAGTGAGATTTTTTTCACTGATTATTTCCGAGGAGGATTTTCATTTACTCTGTCCGGATTGTCTTTCACCCAATTATCATTAGGGCGCTGTACATAATCTTTCGCAAGTTTATCAAGCTCTTCACTATGGTACATATCCATGCACTTCATTAAGTCTAAGCGGCTTTTCCCATCCTTAGCATTGTAATTCTTTTGCAAATACTGCTTTGTCAGCTTGATGATAGGGGATTCTTCATCACGAATTGCATAGTATGACCAAGCATCGATACCATTCGATGAGGCAATTGCATCTTTGCTAGCCTCTGGTGATGTCTTATAAGCGACGGAAATGCAGTAGGTTAGAGCAATATCCTTGTAGTTTTGCAAATAGCTTCTGTATGCCGCTTGCGGCGGCCAATTTTCAATCGACTCTTCTTGATTTTTCTGCGCTATAGCACAAGTGGCATATAGACAAAAAAAGGAGATAAGGATTTTTTTCATCTCAACACTCCAAAATCCGTATGGTTTGTGCAGAGTAATACATAACCAGCGCATGAGTATCTCAATGCTTGATGGCGAATACCCAGTGAAAATAATTAATAAAACTCTAATTTTCTTAAGTTGATGGTTTTATAAAATTGCAACTTACAATATTAATTCTTAATTAGAGTAACGTTCGAAGATGGCTTTAGCCTCACTGGAACTCTGCAGCGAAAGGCAATCTAAAGTATGATAACTTCCTTTAACTGAGCCTTGACTATTTTTATTTGCGTACTGTTCAGCCAGTTTTTCGCCTTGTTCGAATGCATCCATGGGGAGTTTACTGAATTCTAAATAGGCGGAAGCGGAACGGAAGGCATCTTGCTTGGTTTTTTCTGAGTCAGTAGATTTCCCAATACAGCGGCTAATCAGCCAATTTTCATAAATTTCGCTTTGAGGTAAGTTTTCTATTTTTATATCTTCCGCCAGCAACATAGGAGAAACGAGAAGAAGAGCAAGGGCGATGTGGGTAGTCTTCATTTTAATATCCAAAGTGATGCTACTTCAGGAACAAAAGATCCATTCTCAGGATCCCCCATGAAATGACAAGAGTCAGAGCAAATGTCACCGTTCCATAATGTGACATGTCCTCTGGCATTTCGCCAGCCATTTCCTTGTATAACCATTATCCCTTTTTTACCTGAGAATTTAGCTGGGGTAGGGGATTTCACCGTGATATCAGGCTTGCCGAAGTTCTTTTCTAAAAAGAGAATCATATCGTTAACACGATAAAGATACCATTTTTTATCTTTACCAGACACAGTCGCATAACCGGAGTTAGAGGGAATTGGTATGCCTGTATAGTTGAGTACATAACTCATTCGTATAGGACAAGCATTTTCAAAAATACCGTTTTCAATATTGCTTTCTACTTTTCCACCAATCAATGCACCCACTTTTTTTACATTGATATTGACTTCAGAAAAACGAATCCATGCGGGTCCAAATAGAGGTTTTTTCATCCTGACTCTCCATTGTATCCATGTTATGAACCCCCGGCCGTAGCCGGGGGCAGACAAATTAAGCTTCGCGGTTTTCCTTGATGTTCCAACCTGCGCTGCTTTCGGCGCCTTTGCCGCCTTTGTCGCTCTGCTCCCAGTACTGCTGTTTCACTTTCGCCGCCTGGAAGGAGTAGGTGACGCCCACGGTGTCTTCGCCGCCTGCACCGGTGTACTGCACGGCGGTGACCAGCACGTCTTCCAGAGTGATTTTTGCGTATTCAACCTGGGTGCCGCCCGCCTTGCAAACCGACAGCTCAATCTTGGTCAGGTGTTTGCCGCTTGAGCAGTGTTTCAGCAAGGCCGGGGTTGACTTGTCGATCAGCGCGTTGACGTGCAGATCGTTGAAGCACACTTTACCGGCGCCACCGCCGCCGCCAACGCCCATATTGCCCGGTTGAGAAGCGCCCCAGGAGAAAGAAGTAATGTCGGTCCAGCCTTTGTGATTCGAATCTTTGGATTCGCCGCTGGCACCTTCAACTTTCAGGAACATATCAATAGCCATAGTTTCTTCACTCTTTATTAAGGGTTAACAGTAGTATTAACGTTACGTTGAAAAACTCAGGTAATAGCAGCAGGAATTGCAAGTGTGGTAATGCATTACCAATTTATATCCTTGTGCCATGCACCTTCTTAAATACCGAAAACTATCGGTACGGGTTACCGAGCCACTATTAAGTGCTAATGGCTCAATGCTTAATTATTTCGCGTTATCTTGGTTCCACATGCGATCCGGGTTTTCTGCGATAGGCTGACGATGAGGTTGATACATCAGCCAGGCCGCGCGATCGCGGCCTGACTTCAGTCCATCAGGACGCGTCGTTTTGTTTCAGCGAAGGCAGCTTCGACACCAGGCGCAGGGAGACGGTCAGGCCTTCCAGCTGGTAGTGCGGGCGCAGGAAGAACTTGGCGCTGTAATAGCCCGGGTTGTCTTCAATCTCTTCCACCTGCACTTCCGCCGCGGCCAGCGGTTTGCGCGACTTGGTTTCCTGCGAGGAGTTGGCCGGATCGCCGTCCACGTAGTTCATGATCCAGTCGTTCAGCCAGCGCTCCATGTCGTCGCGCTCGCGGAAGGAGCCAATTTTGTCGCGCACGATGCACTTCAGGTAATGCGCGAAGCGGCAGCAGGCGAACAGGTACGGCAGGCGCGCGGAAAGCTGGGCGTTGGCGGAGGCGTCGGCGTCGTAGTATTCCGCCGGCTTCTGCAGCGACTGCGCGCCGATAAAGGCGGCGAAGTCGGAGTTTTTGCGGTGCACCAGCGGCATAAAGCCGTTTTTGGCCAGCTCGGCTTCGCGACGATCGCTGATGGCGATCTCGGTCGGGCACTTCATGTCCACGCCGCCGTCGTCGCTCGGGAAGGTGTGGCACGGCAGGTTTTCCACCGCGCCGCCGGATTCCACCCCGCGAATGGCGGTGCACCAGCCGAACTCTTTGAACGAACGGTTGATGTTGGCGGCCATGGCGTAGGCGGCGTTGGTCCAGGTGTAGTTGCCGTGGGTCGCGCCGTCGGTATCTTCTTCGAAGTCAAACTCGTCCACCGGATTGGTGCGGATGCCATACGGCAGGCGCGCCAGGAAGCGCGGCATCACCAGGCCCAGGTAGCGCGCGTCTTCCGATTCGCGCAGGCTGCGCCAGGCGGCGTATTCGGTGTTCTGGAAAATCTTGGTCAGATCGCGTGGGTTGGAGAGCTCCTGCCAGGACTCCATCTGCATCACGCTCGGTGCGGTGCCGGCGATGAACGGGCAGTGCGAGGCGGCGCCGATCTTGGCCATTTCGCCCAGCAGCTCCACGTCCTGCGGGCTGTGATCGAAGTAGTAGTCGCCCACCAGGCAGCCGAACGGCTCGCCGCCGAACTGGCCATATTCTTCTTCGTAGATTTTCTTGAAGATCGGGCTCTGATCCCAGCCCACGCCTTTATAACGCTTCAGCGTGCGGCCCAGCTCCTGCTTGGAAATGCTCATGAAGCGGATCTTCAGCATCTCGTCGGTTTCAGAGTTGTTGACCAGGTAGTGCAGGCCGTGCCACGCGCCTTCCAGCTTCTGGAAATCGTCGTGGTGAATGATCTGGTTGATCTGCTGCGACAGCTTTTCGTCGATTTCCGCGATCAGCGCCTGGATGGTGCGATAGGCGTCGGAAGAAACGGTGACGGTATTTTCCAGCGCCTGCTGCGCCAGCGTTTTCACCGCGTTCTCGACCGCTTCTTTGGCCTGATCGGTCTTCGGCCGGAACTCTTTGTTCAACAGCGCGCTGAACTCATCGCTGGAAAAAGTCTCGGTGGTTTGCAACGCATTTTGTTGCTGAGGCGAGTTGCTCATCGATTAATCCTCACGCTCGTTGTTGTCATCGTTAACCGCCGGCTTCGGCGCGTCGGTCAGGGATTTCAGCAGCGCCGGGTTTTGCAGGATCTTGGAGATCAGCTCCTCGGCGCCGTTCTTGCCGTCCATGTAGGACAGCAGGTTGGAAAGCTGGGTGCGGGCATCCAGCAGATTGTCCAGCGCGTCGACCTTGCGGGCGATAGCGGCGGGGGAGAAGTCTTCCATGCTTTCGAAGGTCAGATCGATGTTCAGCTTGCCTTCGCCGGTCAGGGTATTGTCAACCTGGTAAGCGACGCGCGGCTTCAGCGATTTCATGCGCTCGTCGAAGTTGTCGACGTCGATTTCCATGAACTTGCGCTCTTCCACGCTGGCTTGCGGATCGACCGCTTTCCCCACCAGATCCGCCATCACGCCCATCACGAACGGCAGCTGGATTTTGCGCTCTGCGCCATAAATTTCGACATCGTATTCAATCTGTACGCGCGGCGCGCGGTTGCGGGCGATGAATTTCTGCCCGCTGCGGGATTTCGAGTTTGACATGATTTACTCCATCTAATGGCGATTGGGAACGCGCCTCGTCCGGCTGGGAGAGTCAGGTTCTGATTCGGGTCTGCGCAGGGGCAGACGGTATCGGGTGTCGTCAAGAGAACAAAAGTCGGCGGCTAGCTGTTCTCCTCGTGGTCGGGGCGACCGAGAATGGTCTCCAGTTGGTTAAGCCCATCGGGCGCCAAATCGCGGACGATTTGCATAAAGTCCAGCGCAATCAGCCGCTGGACCCGATCGATCATCAGCGGCGCCGGGTGGCTTGGCTCATGAAGACGAAAATAGTTTTTCACCTTGTCCAGCATCAGCTGGGCGTCGTCGCGCGACTGGATCTGCGCGCTGCGCCAGTTGAGTGGGGCAGAGGCGCTCTGCACGGCGGCCGGTGGTTGCTCAGCGGCGGTTTCCTGTGTGGCGTCCGCTTCGGTGGCGGCCGGGGCCTCGCTCTGGCCGGCGAGCGCCACCAGCGAAAAGACCTTGGTCAGCGCGCTCATTTCCGGCAGCGCGCTTTCACCCAGATGGCGGGTCACTTCGCTGCGGATGGCGGCCAGGGTGTTGGCGATGTGCATCACCAGCGCGCCTTCGGGGCGATCCTGCTGCGCCAGTTCATCCTGCAGCCGCGCACGGCCGCCGGGAAAGTTGGGGCACTCTTGCTTGCTGCCGTCGAGCAGGGCGCCCGCATCGCGCAGCGAGATTTCACCGGCGGCGCTTTTCAGCAGCGGCGCGGCGCGCACGCTGGCGGCCAGCGCGGCCTTGTCGCCAAGGTCGGCCAGCGCGTTGATGCGAAACAGCGGGTCGGCCTCGCCGTCGAACTCCAGCGGCGGCTGCAGAGCATCCCAGTAGCGGAGTATCGCCTGGTGGATCAGCGTCAGCCCGTCGGCATAGCCCGGCAATCCGCGCAGCTGGGTCCAGGCGCGGGTGAGATACAGCATGACGCGCAGGTCTTTGGTACGCGCCAGCAGCGAGCTTGCGAGGCGCTCGACCTGCACCCAGTCCGGCGCCTCTTCCGGAATGATGGTGCTGCCGAACTGTTGTTCGGCCTTGCCGGTGGCGGCGCGCGCCATGGCCAGAAAGTCGGCGTCGTATTCCAGGTTGTCGCCGCAGGGTGTGTCCGCGTCAACCGGGGCCAGCAGGGTATCGGTGTCGATAGCCATAAAATTTCCTTCAACGAGCGATGTTAATCAAACATTTGCGGGTACTGGCCGCCGCGGCCGGGGCGCGCCCAGCCGTTGGGCTCGAACAGCAGTGAAAACAGCTGCACGGTGAGGTTGCCGCTGTGCACGTGGGTGTAGAGCGGGTGTCCGTCGGCCTGGTTGGTCCACCAGAAGCTGGTGTACTGCGCCGGATCGAAACAGTCGGCGGCCTGTTGCCAGCCGAGGCCCGGTACGTCCGGATGCTGGAACCCGATAATCGACAATATCTCGGAGTCCGCTTCCGCCGGCGGGCTGGGCAGCGCCGGGATCGCCTGCAGCGTGCGGTCGATCTGTTCGGCGGAGAAGCCGTTGCGCACACCGTTCAGCAGGGTATGGCCGAGCTGTTGGTACCAGCTCGCCGCCATGTTCAGCTGTTGCGGGCGCCAATCCTGTTGGCTGAACAGGCGCAGCGCGCAGATGGGGTAACGCCGCCCGACGCGGTCGCGCGCCGGCAACAGGCAGCCCATCTGCACGTACTGGCTGCCGAGCGTGGCGGGGATCACGAAGTTCCACACCGGCGCGTTGCTGAACGGGTGATCGTTTGGCCCCTGCGCATCGCGCTGCAAATTCACCAGCCCGTTATGGAACCAGTGGGCCCAGTTGTTGATCACCGGGTCAGGCAAACGGCGTTGCAGGAAGTCACCGGCGGAAGGAAGTTTGCCGTACCAGCCGATGCTCGTCGGGGCGCTTGAATCAGTGCTCATGGTCATGTCCTTTCGGGGCTACGGGCACGAGAAGGCCGGCAGTTGGAACGGATTGCGAATGCTGTTGGGCGTGAACTCCAGCGTGACGCGGTGGCCGTCGAGATTGAACGTCGCCTGACGGCCGAGGCCGCCGGTGCCCGAAGACTGCGCCATATCCACCAGGCGGTTCAGCGCCCACGGCCCGCTGGTCACCAGGCTGGCGGTGGTGCCGTTGGCCAGCGCCAGCTGCAGATGCACCTGGTTGGTATTGCGGGTGCCCGGCCAGCTGACCACCAGCGGCACCTGCGGGCCGTGGCTGTATTTGAACAGCTGCCCGTCGATATCCAGCGTCAGGTTGAGGATGTCGTTATCCATCCGCACCGGCCGCACGGTCACGCGGTACGAGGGCGTCGCGGTACCGTTGGCGAAGAAGGCGTCGCGGATGCGCTGCGCCTGCTGGAACGAACGCAGGATGCCTTCGCCGCCGGGCAGCGTCTTGCCGTCCACTCCGGGGGTAAAGCGCCAGTTGGCGCGGGTAGTGTCGACCTTGCCCTGCAGGTTGTCGCGGAAGAAGCTGTCCATCAGCCCGCTGTTCGGCGCGAACATGCGCGCCAAATCGTCCGGCGTCACTTCCTGGCGCGCCCGGGCCACCAGCGGATAACGCCCGGCGATCGCCTGGCGGCAGAAGCTGCCGACCTCGAAGCTGATGCGCTTTTTCACGTTCTCCATCTCTTTGCGCTGGGTGTCGCTGCTGGCGCCGATCGCCAGTGACAGCAGCATCTGTTTGAACGGCACCGGCAAGCGGCCGGACTCGGCCTGCAGGCGCGGGATGATGTCGCTCGGCGGCGCCGACATGCCGCTGTTGGCCGCGCCTTGCACCGCCGTCAGGTAGCTGTACAGCTCATCGACCTGTTTCAGCACGCTGTCGAAAGGGATCGCCTTATTGCCTTCGCCCTGGCTTTGCGCCAGCTCCAGCAGCGGCGCGAAGTGCGCCATCACCAGCTGTTCCGGCTGGGCCGACACGTCGCCGTCGGCGTTGGCCGGCCGGTTGGTGAACAGCGCCTCCAGCGTGCGGTTGGCGTTTTGATTCAGCCTGTCTTCGGTTTTGGCCAGCAGCGAGCGGGAATCGGCGTCGCTTTTCTCGTCGCGCAGGGTGACGTTTTTGCTGACGTTGACCAGCAGGTTGCGCATCGGCGACGGGTTGCCTGACAGCAGGCGCGCGCTGCTGATGCGCTGGGTCAGGTTGCCGATGTTGGCCAGTTGGATATCCCCCAGCAGCTCATCCCAGGCGCTGATGAAATCCTGCATGTACAGCTGGCGGATGGTCTTGGTCAAATCGGCGCTCTTCTGCTCCGGCGTCTGGCTGTTCAACACCCAGACGTCTTCCTTGCGCAGGGTATCGGTCACCGGATCGATGTTGTCGTTGAACGCTTTCCAGTACCCTTGCGAGGTGAACAGGCCCGGCACGCCGTCGGTGACCGGTTTGCCGCTTTTGCGGCTGAACGCCAGCTCGGTCTGCGGGCCGGCCAAATCGACCAGGCTGACCGGCTTGATGTCGGTCTGTTTCAGCAGCAAGCGCTTGAGGCGGCCATAGACGCGCTGCGACAGCGGCGCCCGATTGATGGCGGCCTGCGCCTGCGCCACCAGCTGTTCATCTTTGGCGTAGGGCGAGGCCTGGATCTGCGCATCCAGCAGTTGGCTCAGGTGCCATTCGATCTGTTGCAGCTGTTTTTGGGTGCTGCCCTGCGGCAGGTTGCGCTGCAGGTTGAGCATCACCCAGGCGCGCAGGAATTTGCCGTCGTACTGCTTCGGCAGGTACAGCATCTGGTAGGCCTTCAAAGCTTCATAGCTGAAGTCCGCGTCGCCGTGGTTGTCGTTGCGCAGCGTGGTGGCGATCTGTTGCGCCACCTGCGGCAGCAGCAGCTCTTTCAGCGCTTTTTGGTACAGGGCATTGCCGGCGTCACCGACCTGATCGCCGCGGAACAGCCCCATGCGGTAAGTGAACGGCGGATCGTCCAGCGAAAAGTTCTGGCTGTCCGGCAGGTGCAGCAGGCTGTTGAGGAACGGCAGCAGCGAGAACATGTCGCCGTTGCCCACCTGCGTCAGGTTTTGCCCCTGGCGCTCGACGCCGGGCACCTTGGCGGCCACTTCCGCCAGGTAGGCCTTGTTGTTGCCGTAGCTGGTGAACCAGAGCATCGCCAGCACCGCCAGGATCACCGCCAGCGCGATGTAACCCGCCCAGTGCAGGGCGCGGTTGCGGTATTCCCACCAGCGGTTGCTGCCCGCCAGCCCGGACTCCTGGAAGATCACCGATTCCAGCGTCTCTTTCAGGAAGAAGCTCTGGCCCTTGGCCGCCGGGATCGGCGTTTCCTGGCCCACGCTGTCCCAGGCCGCGTTGGCCTGCGCCCCTGAGTTGGCCGTCGGCAGCTGCAGGTAGCGGTTCAGTTCGCCCATCACCCGGTCGAACGGCAGCCCCTCTTGGGTGCCGCTGGTGAAATAGATGCCGCGCGGGGTAAAGCGGGTTTCAAAACTGGAGGTGGCGAACACCTGTTCCAGATAGTGGCCGAGCAGCGGGCGCAGCGCGGCGAATTCCTGCGGGAACAGATAGCTTTCGGCGCGTTGGCGCGCGTCGTGCTCCATCAGCAGCGTATCCGGCAGCGCCGCATCCAACCGTTGTTGCAGCAGGGCGTATTGCTGTTCGAAGGCGGCGTTCAGGTTGAAGTCCGGCTGCCGCGAGCGTTCGTAAGGGAAGGTGAATCCCCAGATCTGGTCGCGCTGCGCTTTGTCGAAGCTGCCGAAATAGGCCATAAAGCCGTTGAGCAGGTCGGTTTTGGTCACCAGCACATAGACCGGGAAGTGAATGCCCAGCTGTTCGTGCAGTTCGATCAGGCGTTTGCGCAGCGCGCTGGCCTGGGCGGCGCGCGCTTCGGCGCTGTCGCTCAGCAGATCGGCGACGCTGATGGTGACCATCACGCCGTTGATTGGCTGGCGGGTGCGATATTTTTTCAGCAGCGCGACGAAGCTTTGCCATTCGCCGGCGTCTTCTTCGCGCTGGCTTTCCTGGGTGGTGTAGCGGCCGGCGGTGTCGAGCAACACGGCGTCGTTGGTAAACCACCAGTCGCAGTTGCGGGTGCCGCCCACGCCGCGCAGCGCGGATTTGCCGAAGCGATCCGCCAGCGGGAAGTGCAGGCCGGAATTGACCAGCGCGGTGGTCTTGCCGGCGCCGGGCGCGCCGATGATCACATACCACGGCAGTTGGTACAGGTATTGGCGGCTAAAGCGGGTCATCCAGCGGTGTTTGCCGTCGCCCTGGCCCGGTGCGAAGCGCGCCTTTTTCAGCAGCTGCGCCGCTTCGTCGAAGCGCTGCGCCAGCTGATCGTCTTGTTTAACCTCTGGCTTGCCGTCTTCCGCCGGCACCGTTTCGGCGGCGCGCAGGTTGCTCAGCAGGCGGCTGTTGAACCAGGCGCTGTAGAGGCGCGGGATCAGGCGGCACAGGAACCAGATCAGGTAGATGACGCCAATGGCGATCTGGCGGTTAAGTTCCGGCTCCAGCGGGCGATAGTCGCCGATGGCCACCAGCGGGCCGATCATCCAGATGATGAACGCCAGCGCGGTAATGCCGACAAAGCCCCACAGCAGGCGGCTGGTGATGATGGAGAATAACGTACTGAGCATTACTTTCCGGTTCCTTGCGGCAAGCCGTTGATTTCCGCCTGGGTGTTTTCCGGGGCGACCAACAGCGTAATTTCTACCCGGCGGTTCAACGCGCGGTTCACTTTGTTATCGTTCGGCGCGACGGGGTTGCTCTCGCCGCGGCCCTCGGCCTTGACCCGTTGCGGGTTGGCGAGGTGTTTTTGCAAGCGGGCGCTGACCGCTTCGGCGCGCGCCAGCGACAGCTCCCAGTTGGAGGCGAAACGGGCGCTGCGGATCGGCAGGTTGTCGCTGTAGCCGGTGACCAGGATCTTGCCGCTGACGCCGTTCATGGCGGCGGCGATGCGGTCGATGACCGGGATATAGTTGGCGCGCACCGTGGTGGCGGCGGAGTCGAACAGCCCGTCGCCTTTCAGGATCACCACGCTTTGCTGCGCTTCGTCGCGCACCACCACCAGCCCTTCGGCGATCTCTTTGCGCAGGAAGCTTTTCAGGCTCAGCGTCGGCGGCGCGGCCGGCGCCGGGTTACCGATCGCCACCTGCGGCAGATTGGTTTGGTAAATCGCCGCCAGCACCGGGCTGGTGTTGTCGCCCAGCCGCCAGTTGAGGGCGATGAACAGCAGCGAAGCCAGGAAGCCGGTCAGCGCCACGCAGGCCCACAGCGGCACCAGCGGCCGCCACAGTTTCTGCTGTACCGGCAGATCCAGCGCATGAGGCGACAGCGGCGGGGCATAGCCGCCGCGCACCGTCCGGATCAGCTGCAGCAGGCGCTGCTTCATGGTTTCCAGCTGAGAACGGCCGTTTTCCATGACCCGATAGCGGCCTTCAAAGCCCAGCAGCAGGCAATAATTGATCAGTTCCAGCAGGTTGATGTGCTCACGCGGGCTCTGCGACAGCTTGGCCAGCAGTTGGAAAAACTTTTCGCCGCCCCAGGTTTCGTTATGGAAGGTCACCAGCAGCCCGCTGCCGGACCACACGCTGTTGCTGCCCCACGGGGTCAGCGCCGCCGCTTCATCCAGCGCGGTGCACAGGCAATAACGCGCGCCGATGATCACTTCGTACGGCAGATTGGCGCGTTGGCCGCGGATCTCGAAGCGGCGCATTTCGTCGATCAGCTGTTGGCGCAGCTGCGCCGGGTTGGCGTGCGTGGCCGACTGGCGGATCTGCGAAATGGCGTTCAGCAGCGGGTTGGCGGCGTCCACCAGCGGATTGGCCGCTGGCGCCATGCTATTTTCCTGAGTCATAGGTTACCGGTCCGTATGGCTGCGAATCGCCCAAAATTCCATGTCCAGCCCCGGGAACTCACCGGCCAGATGCAGGGCGAAGGCGCTGGATTTTTCCATCTGTTTCCACAGGTCGCCGCCTTTTTCCAGCTCGAAATAGGTGTAGCCGGCGTGATAGGGGATCTGACGCGGCGCGGCGGGCATGGTGCGCAGGCCGATGCCCGGCAGCTGCAGCTGCACCAGATCGCGGATGCGCGTGACCGGGGCGATCTTCATCTGCGCCGGGAAGTGGGTCAGCAACACCTCGGCGGCCACGTCGGCGCGCACTGCCAAGACGAAACCGAAGTCGCGCATCATTTTGGTGTCCTGCACGGTAGCGACGTTCAACCCGTGGGATCGTTCGACCAGCGTCAGCTGAATGGCGTTGTCTTCCAGCACCACCGACAGGCCCTGACGCAGCAACAGCATCAGCTTACCGAAGCACAGCGCCAGGTTGTCGTGGTCGTACACCGGCAGGCGGCCTTCCGGGGTGCGCTGCGCCGAGAAGCTGGCGAGCTCGGTGGCGAACTGCAGCCAATCGGCGAACAGGCGTTCCGGGTGCAGATGGTCGAGGTGATAGGCATGGCTCACCTGGCCAAGATGACGGTTGATCAGCTGCAGCAGCATGAAATCGACCATTTCGGAACTGCCGCCGCGGCCCGGCTGCAGCAGGCGTTGGCTCATCTGCTGGCTGCGCTGCTGCAGCAGGCCCTGCAGGTCGTTGATGAAGGTTTTCAGTACCGGGTTGCCCTGGCAGTTCAGCATCGGCGGGATTTGCGCCGTATCAAGACGCAGGCTGTTGTCGCCGCGCTTTTCCAGCACGCGGGTAACGCCGAGCGCCGTCCATTCGGCGTTCAGCTCGCTCTCCAGCATCAGCCGCAGGCGCAGGCGACCGAATTGCAGCGCCGCGCTGCCCACCGAGACGGCGTTGAGATCGTCGACTTCGTTCTCGTAAGCCAGATAGCGCGCCAGCGCCTCCGGGCTTTCCTGAAAGATCACGTCTTCACGCCCTGCGCGGTAAGTCGGCAGGGCCAGCACCACGTTTTCACCGGTCTTGTTTTCGGCGATGCTCAGCGGCGCGGGCGCCTGCTGGGCACCGGCAAAGCGAAACGGCGTGCCGTCCGGCATGATGCCGCTGGCGGCGTTGAGCGCAATCTTGCCCTGGCGCAGCAGCGTTTGGTCCAGATCCAGGGTCAGGAACCCCCAGAAACAGCCGCTGTGGGCCTGGCCCCAGTTGCGCATATAGCCTTCGAGATAGTTTTCCGCCTGCTGGAAATGGTGAGGGCGTAAAAACATCCCCTCAGTCCAGACAACCTTATGAGCATCTTTCATCATCACACCTATAGTTACTTCGCTTCAGCGCAGCGGTAGATCAGTCGACCTTTTTTACGGGGCGCAGGCCATTCACGCCCGCGACGATATGCGCTTCCAGCTCATCCGGCGAGAATTGCCATACCTTGTAGAAATTGGTTTCGGTGGGTTCCGGCAGCGGCAGCGAAATGCGCCAGGCCTTGCCGTCCAGGTTTTGATACTCGGCGATCACGCCGATGTAACGCGCGTCCAATGCGCTTTGCCCGCCGAGCGTCTTGCCGGTCTGGCCCGGCGTCAGGAAGAACTGATCGCTGTCCAGCAGGCTATTGCCGAGCACGCTTTTGGCGTCGTTTTGCAGACTGAAGAAGTCGGCATCCATGAATTCCGCATCCGAACGCAGCAGCAGCACGCGAATTTTTATCGGCGCCGGTTGCGCGCCGGCGGCGGCGTTGACCTGGCGATCGGCATCGAACACCAGGCTGTAGCGCGACGGCACGCTTTTGGCGGAAGACATGCAACCGCCGAGCGCCAACGCGCCCAGCAGCAGAAACAGCATCCCGCACCAGCGGGAAGCGATAGGGGTCGTCATCATGGGAATCTCGTCGCCCGCAGGCGTACTGACTACTGGAGGATCCAGGTGGCTGAGCCGGCGTTTTTACACGCCTTGCTGTCGCCGCCGACTTTGACGCAGTCCTGTTTGGCGGCGCGCGCGCGGCGCGGCAGATCTTTGCGCAGCGTTGATTTGTAGCGCGCTTCCGGCACGCCGGCGTTGGCCTGGATATAACCCACCAGGTCGCCGCCGCGTATGGCGGAGATCGCCAGCCAGTTGTTTTCCACTTCGCCCAGCGCGTAGAACGCGGCGGCGTTGTCCAGGCTGCCGACGGCGGTGCCGGTATAATCGGGGCTGCTCATGATGCTGGCGGCGTACAGGCTGCGGTATTCCTCACCGATCGGCTTGAACTGTTTCGGCGCGCTCACCGCGGCGCGGTGTTTTAGCGTGACGCCATTGACTTCACTGCTGACGATGGCGTCGTTATTGAGCGCCGGCGGCGGTGGCGGCGGGGTGGAGCAACCGGCAAGCGTCAGGGCGGTCAGCAGCGTCAGGGTAATCCGTGTTTTCACAATGTCCTCTTTTTCTTGATTGAATGGCTGTGTAATAAGGCGCCGTCATCAGGGCGCAAGCAGCAACACTTTTAATTGGCTCGGCACGATGCGCATGCCGAGCGCGTTGGTCGAATTCTGCAGGCTGAGGCTGGTCAACCGGGTGGCCGGGGTGCCTTTGAGCAGCACGGTAAAGGCGCCGGTCAGGTGGCGGGACGGCCCCATCACCGTGCCGGAAGCGACGCCGGTGGCCACGCCGGGGTTGTCGCCGTTGGTCAGGGGCGTCACCGTCGCCATGTTGTGCGCCGGGGTGCCGACGAACAGAATGTTGAACGCATTCGGGATGGCGGTCGGCGCCAGGGCGATATCCGGGTAAGGCACGGGCACCGGCGCCGGGCTTGGCGTCAGACAGACGTCGGGAAACGCCAGGTCCACGCCGATCATTTGGCTGTTGGCAAACATAAAAGGCCTCCGCAGGTTATCCGACGTGGATTTGTTCCGAATCCAACTTGGTGATGTCTTTCGAGGTAATCAGCGTGTTGCGGGCATGAATGCGGGCGTAATCTTCCGCCTGGTAATCCAGCTGCCCGGCGCGCACGTGCTCGGTCTGGCGCACTTTGCGAAACAGCGAATGGCTGATCTGGCTGACCGAATGCCACAGCGACTCGCAGCGTTTGCCGACCAGGCGGCTGAGACTGACGAAGGCAGACAGCTCTTCGCCGCTGTATTTCATCTTGTCGACGTGGCAGTCACCGCTGTTCGCTTGCAGCGTCATGGCGTCGCCGCTCAGGTTCAGCGCCTGCGCGCCGTGCAGCGACAGAGAGCCGTTCGGCGTTTCAATGTGCAGATCGCCTGCGACGCAGAGCCGCGCCGCGCTTTGCGGCTCTGCGCGCTCAAGGACGGCGATCGCCCACAGCTGATAGCCGCCGCCGGCGACCAGCACGTTATCGCCGAGGGCCGGCGTCAGCAGGCAGCTCGCCGCCCGGCGGCAATGCCAGCCGCGGCCTTCGCACTCCACCACCAGGCTGCCGTCCGGCAACAGGTTGACGACCTGGCCGGCGGCCTGCTGGGGCGGTGCGATGTTGACGGCGCGAGTTGTGTTGGCAACGCTCATGGTGATCCCCTCGTGAAGTGGTCAATTCATTCAGATTCGGCTCTGGCGCTGTGCGCTCCAGGTTTCGGCGGCGTACAGTTCTTCGTCGCGCTCGAGGATCCCGCTGCGATCGCCCCAGCGCGTTTGCTGCTGGTGGGCGCGGTGCATGCGGGTGCGCATAAAACGCGCGCGCCGGAAATCGGCGGCGCCGATGTCGGCGTAACAGAAGTCGGCGTAGGTCAGGTCGCTGTCGCTGAAATCACAGCGCGCCGCGCGGCTGCGCTGGAACACGCATTGATACAGGCGCGCCTGGCTAAAGTTGGCGGCGTCCAGCGTCGCTTCGCTGAAGATCGCCTGATCGAACTGCCCGCTGCGGCACTGCGCGTGGGTCAGATTGGCCTCCAGCCACAGTGACTGCTGCGCTTGCACGCCCGTCAGGTTGGCGCGCAGCAGCGAAGCGCCCTTGAAGTTGCTTTGACGCAACGTCGCCTGGCTGAAATCGACGTCGTCCAGTTGGTTATCGGTAAATTGGCAGGCGATGAGACGCTGCCCGGCGTAACTTTTGCCGCGGTGATCACATTCGAAAAACGTGACGCGGTCGAAATCAACCCCTTCAAACCTTGTTTCACAGAGATTTAATCGAAAGAACGTGACAAGTGACAGCCTCGTATGGCTTAAATCTGCGCCGTCGAGCGGGCTTTCGTAAAAGGTGGTGCGATCGTGCTGAGTGGCGGAAAAATTCGCGCCGGCCAATTGGCATGACATCCAGTGGCTTTGGTTGAGCGACAGCCGGCTAAAGTCGCTCTGTTCAAGCCGGCAGTCGTTGAACATCGTCAGTTCGATATGGCTCTCGCTGAAGCGGCCGCCCGCCATGGCGCACTGATTGAAGGCCGTTTGCTTCAGGTTCGCCCGCGCAAATTGAGCGTGTTCGAGCCGACAATCGCTGAAGACGCTGTCGCGCAGATCGCAATCGGAGAAGTTCACGCCGTTCAGGTTCAGTTCGTTGAACATGCCGCCGGCCAAATCCATACCGGCGAATGACAGGCCGTGCAAATCCTCACCGGCAATCAGCTCGCCGCGTTTCACGCGCTGGCGTATCTGCTCAGGTTTTGACGTCATACTTCCTTCCCGTTGTGGCGAGGCAATGTTTTCACCCTGGCGGTATAGGCACCGTCGAGCCGGGTCGCCTGATCCACTTGCGACTGCGACAAATCGGCCCGGAACAGATTGGTGCCCTGCAGGTCGGCGCCTGACAGCACGCATTTTTGCAGGATCGCCGCGATGAAATTGGCGTCGCGCAGGTTGGCCTGGGACAGATCGCAGCGAATAAACAGGCTGCCGCTGCCGTTGGCCTGACGGAAATCGGCCTCGTTCAGCCGGGCTTCCGACAGGTCGCAGTTGTCGAGGCGCGCACGGCTGAAATTAGCCCGCTGCAACGGCATCTGGCGCAAATTGCACTGGTTCAGCGTCGCGTCGCCGAAATCCGCCTGCGGCAACAGCGTCTTTGCCGCGAAGGCGCAGGCGGTGAGGCGTGCGGCGCGGAAGCTGAGGCTTTGCGTCTCGGTATCAACCCAGGCGCAGCTCTCTAGCCGCGCCCGATCGAAGTTCACCGCCAGCAGCCGGCATTTGACGAAGCTGACTTTGTCGAGCCGGGCGTGGCTGAATGTCAGCTGCTCCAGTTGCAGCTCCATCAGCGTAATGTTGGCCAGCGTGGCGCGGTTGAAGTCACACTGCCCGAGCAGGGTTTCGTACCCCAGCAAGTCGCGTAACGACGCCATCGTGAAATCGCAGCGTTGAAACAACGTTTGCTGGATGTTGGTTTCGTGCAACTGCGCGCCGCCGAAATCCGTCGCTTCACATTTCGCCAGGGCCAAGGAGGCGTGGCTCAAATCGGCCTGCTGTAAGACGGCGCCGCTGAGATCGGCGCGCGCCAACATCGCCTCGCGAAGATCGCAACCCACCAATTGGGTTTGGCGCAGATCGGCGTTTTCCAGCAAAGCGCCGCGCAAGTTAGCCTGGCAGAGATCCATGCCGGACAGATCGGCGCCGGTGAGATCCAGGCCGCTGAGATCCTTATCGCGCAGCATGGCGGCGGCGACACGTTGGCGAATGATTTGCGCCAGATCGCCACGCAGGCGCAGTGCAGGGCTTTGCGTCTGTGCCGACATTAAATACATTTGGTGCAGCGCGCGCTCGCTTTCCCCCAGCTGTTTGTCGCTAAATGCGTCGGGATGCCTGCGCGCCTCCTGGAACAGCAGATCGCGTTGCTGCTGGTAGCTTTCCGCACCGGATGGCGGAACGTGATCCCCACCGGGGTTGAGCGGATCGATACCCTCGGCTTGCGTCAGCTTGAGCATGTCCTGATACTGCGCCTCGGCCTGGCTTTCCAGACGCTCGACGAATTCGGCGAGCTGGTCCAGCTTCGGCGGCGCCTCTTGCGACGGGCGCGGGAAAAGTTCATCAATGTCTTGCCCCTCGCGCAGCAGACGCTGGCGATGCTCTTCGCGTTGCTGGTGCTCGTAGGCGGCGATATTTTCCGCCATCGGGCTTTGCTGCGTCGGCGTTTCCGTATCCAGCCAGGCGCCGATGCACGCCTCCGGCAGCAACTCTTGCTCACGAAAAGCGTGCAGAGCACCCCGTTCTTTATCCAGCCGCTGGGCCAATACCTGCCGATAATGCGCGGTGGAGCGGGGCTCGCCTTCGGTTTCCAGGGCCGGCATCAGCTGCATCACGTCGGCCGCATCGTCTTCATTGATGCGCGTGCTGCCCTGATAAATCAGCAGCATCTGTTCCCGATGGGGGAAGAACCAGACGGTGGTGTGGCGCATCGCGATCTCTTCGAAATGCGTTTCGCCGCCGCGCAGCCGGTTGATGAAGCAGCGCGCGCGCCACGGCGGCAAATGCCCTTGCTGCACCGGGTCTGAAGGGTGCATGTTCCAAATCCGATAGGCGGCCCGGGGCGGCAAGCTGTCGCGTTGAGGAAACTGCTGATCGCTTTCCGCCATGTTGAACAGGCGCCAGTCGATATCGTTGGCGAAGCCGGGAAAGCCGTTTTTCAACCAGTCGGCGTCGTAGTTTTTGCCGATGCGGGAGAAGCGGCGCGGCCAGGTGATATCCAACGCGTCAAAGCTTGCCGGTTGCGCGCTTTGCCGAGAAGACGCAAGGCGCCCCTGCAGGGGTTCAACATTGGGTAGGCGATGGATGCGGCCTTGCGGAAATGTTTCTGGGGTGGCGCCGATGCCGTGCGGATTATCGGCGAACTGTGCGCCGCCGTAAGCCCGGCGCCAGTCCAGACGCATTTCTGAAAAAGGGAGGGGAGTAGAGGGACGATCGTTGATCCAATGGCGATCGCCGAAAACCACCAGCGTTTTTTCCAGCGAATCAAGCTGGATCTTCACGGCGCAAGCGGTTTTGTCTTGTTGATGATGGGTGTAGGCATTGCCGGTGGCGAGAAACTCCGCGCAGGCTTTTGGGATAGCCAAATCGAGCACGCCGCCGCTCAACGTGAGTTCGTCGGCGGCCAACTGCCACAACTCCGGTTCGGGACGCAGGCGCGGGGCTGCCCCCATGTCGGCCAAGGCCAAAACGGAAACGCCCAGATGGTTTTGCCCTTGCCAAGAGAAGGGACGATGAAGCGCGCTGAGGCGCAGAGGTTTTACGACTTTCATTGTGTGTGTAAAGCTTCCTGTGGATATCAGCCGGCAGCCAGGCTGCTTGCTCAAAAACAATCCGTTTTTCGGTTTAATAGATATCAGGCTATGTCACAACAGATGAAGAAAACGATGCGGCGTTCAGAGCCGATCGCCAATGCGGGGAGCGCCCCGCTTCGAAATGGATGATCAAGAGGACAGTGCGTTGTCCTTTCCGCTTATTCCACGAGCCAGCAGCACGGCGGCCACGGACAACGCCGCGGCGATCGCCTTGGCGATCAATTGGCCGGCGCTCTCCAGGTGATAGGGCGCAAAGAAGCCGATGTCATTGGTGCCCAGGATCAGCAGCGCGGCGAGCGCCGCAAAACAGGGCAGCTCTATCGCCAGCGCCAGTCTGCCGGTGGGCGCCGCACCCAGGTAACTCATCAAAAAGCCGGGAAAAATCAGCAATCCGATCAGTTCTGCGGGGGCATTTACCGCAGACATCACCTGCTGGTTGTATTTCAGGAGCGCCAGCATCAGCGCGACAAAGATCAGCAGCCGCACAGGCAACGTGGCCGCTCGGTTGGCCGACAAAAAGGTTTTGCCGATCGCAGCGAGCAATACGCAGCCAACCAGGATGCCAAAGAAGGTAAACAGGACTTGTCCCCAGAGGCTGTCCTGCGTCGAAAAGGCAATGAACGTGCCCATCGTGACACTTCCTTATGCAAGGTGATTTCGCGAACTGATGAACGGTAAGCCGTTTACGGAACGTTGAAATCGGATCGCGTGATTGAAGGGATGCTTTTCGCTCAAAGCCGGGAAAGCTCTTCGATCACCGCTTTTTTGGGATTCTTCGGATCGTACTTTATCGCGATGAAATGGCCCGGCTGATAACGCGGCAGATCCACGACGCTGATCGGGCCTTTCGCCACGGCCGTATGGTTTTTCCCGTCTTGGGCGATGTACTTGACTTCGACTTCGCAGACCGGCCGATTCCCGTCCCACAGGTTGGTCTGGCGAATGCTGACGATTTGCCCTGAGGCGGAAATACCGTTCTCCATCACGCTGAGGGAAGAACCGATATGTTTGAAATAACCCCAGATATCGACCGTGATGAATTTGAAAAAGCCCACCAGGCTGAGAATGGGAGCCAATAAAATCAAACCGATAACGGTGAAAACATTTTTGGCCTTCGACATGGGAGTCCCTTTACAAGAAGATCGCCAGCGCCTTGGTGCTCAATCGTAAGGCACCGTTGGTCACCAGCGCGCCAAGCTGCGTGAACGTCATGGGATCATTACTGAGCTTGAAATTGGTTTTGCTGATCGACAGCGGGTTGTGCGAGATATCCAGCATCGTGTGTTTCAGGCTGGCTCCTGTCAACGCAAGATTTGAACCGTAAAAGGCGAAGTTGGCCCCGGTCGCCACCCATTTCAAGCCGTGGCAGTTATCTTTCCAGCTCGGTGTCTGCACCGATACGCCGTCCGCGCTGGTGATATTGATCGTTTTCGCCTTGATGGTCAGCGTGCCGGTGATCGTGGTGCTCTGATCGTTTTTGTAGGTCTCGGTGACATCCCCGGTTACGGTGGCGGTTTGGCCGCCGCCTTTAATCGTCAATTCCTGCCCGCCGGCGGTGATGGTGGTGTGCTGCCCGCCGGAGGTGATGTTGACCGTCTGCCCTTGCTTGATGGTGCTGGTCTGTTGCCCCTCGGTAATGTCGAGGGTCTGGTTGCCTTTCACCGTGACATGCTGGGTTTGCGTAATGTTTTGCGTCTGCGCGCCGTCGAGCTTGAAGGACTGATTGCCGGTGATGTCGATTTTATCGCCGCCGTCGATAATCGTCAGGTCGCGGCCGCCTTTGATGTTCACCGTCTGGTGAGCGTTCAGGTTGGCGGTTTCCAGCCCATTGACCGTTGTGGTGCGCTTCGCTTTGTACAGGAACGTGGCGTCGCCGGTGACGGTGTCGTCCTGCTGGCGACCGATGGTGGTGGTGCGACTGCCGTCAATATTGACGTTCTTGTCGTTCTCCACCGTCATGTTCATGTTGCGTTCGGCGTGCATGTCGAAAGATTCGTTGCCGGGCGAGTCTTCCAGGAACAGGAAGCTGGCGTTGTCGACGCCGCCGCCTTTGCTGCGGCTCATAAAGCCCATTTTGGTGGCGTCGCCGGGCAGATCCCACGGTGGCATGCTGTCTTCGTTGTAAACGCGGCCGGTGATGATGGGGCGATCCGGATCGCCGTTGATAA
The DNA here is from genome assembly GCF_022678525.1 of Serratia sp. PGPR-27. Taxonomy (NCBI): domain Bacteria; kingdom Pseudomonadati; phylum Pseudomonadota; class Gammaproteobacteria; order Enterobacterales; family Yersiniaceae; genus Serratia; species Serratia sp. PGPR-27. The sequence continues at coordinate 182,119 of NZ_JALBYS010000004.1, forward strand.
AGTCGACCACCACTTCCTCACCGACGCGCGGGATCTGGATCCCGCCGTATTTCCAGCCGGCCCAGGCGCTGGAGACGCGCACCCAGCAGGAGCTGGTTTCGTTGCCGCTGCCGTGGCGATCCCAACGGAATTTGAGTTTCACCCTGCCATATTTATCGGTCCAGATGCTTTCGCCTTCCGGGCCCACCACTTCGGCAGTTTGCGGGCCATGGGTTTTCGGCCAGGGCGTGGTGCGCGCCGGGCGCCAATTGATATCCGCCGGAACGACCTGAAATTCGGTTCGCTGTTCGCCGACGTCGTTATCGTTGCTGGCGTAGCTATTTTCCTGCATGAAGTAATGTGCGCTGACCACCAGGTAGGTGCGGTTGTCTTCCATACGCGGCGCCTGGGTCAGTTGAAAACGATAGCCGGGCGCAATGCCCTGCGAATTGCCTTCGCCGCTCATCTGCTCATGTTGCGCTTCGAACTCCTGTTGGCGAACCTTGACGTAAAACTGGCCATGGGCGTGATCGGTATAACGGCCGGGCCAGTCGAACACCTCGGCTTTGTCCTGCGCGAATGAGGCGGGATTTTGCCGGGCCTCCAGCAACCGCGCGCGCGGCTTGCGAAAATCGTAGTCATCCAGGCTATACAGGCTGGGCGTGATGGCGTCAGAAACGCTCCAGCTGTTGATGCTGTCTTTGTTTTCCACCAGGCCGCCTTCCGCGAGCTGATAGGGAATGCTGGCGTAGCCGGCGAGTTCCTGATGGGCCGCCGGCGCGTCAGCCAGCACCAGCGTATGGCCGTCTTGCTGGTGCGTGAAATAGTAATAGATGCCTTCGTGTTCCATCAGACGGCTGATGAAATCGAAATCGCTCTCCTGGTACTGCACGCAGTACCCCCAGATGCGGTAGTCGTAACTCAGGCGGTTATCGATTTTCACCTGATACTGTCCCAGCACCTGAGTCAGGATGTCGGGAACGGTCTGTTCCTGGTAGATGCGAAAATCGCGGTTTTGCGTCAGGTACCACAGCGTGGGGCGCAGCACGGCGCGGTAGATATAGTAGCGGTTGCCGCCGGCTTCTCGTCCGGAGAGGGTCATGCGCGTGATATTGCCGTTGAGATAACGCGGCGCCAACGGATTGCCCCGCAGTTCCAGCGTAATTTTTTGTCCCAGCAGCGCTTTCAGATCGAGCCGATTGTCGGGGCTGAGCAGCTCGACGTCGAATTCGAACAGGCCGGCCAGTTTTTCCTCACCGGAAAGGCTTCTGAACAACAGCTGATGGGCGGGCAAAGGCGTGTGCGCAATGATAAGACGATCCATACTATTCCCCGGTTTAGGCATAGCTACCGCACGAGAATTGACGCGCGATCCCGATGGCGTATCTGTCACGAATGGAGACAGGAACTGACGAAAGATTTAACAAAGTTTACACAAAGGCACGATTTGTGCAGTCTACAATAGAGCACTGCATTTGCAAAATAGCCTTGTGGATCAATGCTCAATTCGTTAACTCGCTCACGATCTTGTTTTTTATTATTTAAAACATATAGATGCGCATAGATCATTTTTTATCTCAAATTATTGGGGAATTGGTAATACCAAAAAGTAAATTTGTAACACATAAGCCAACGTGCTTATAAAACAACTCTTTTTTTGCGTAAAAAAAGTCACTGACTGTTTTTTATCCTTACCATTTGCCAGTTAAAGATGATCAAATATATAAATTTGGCGAATGTTAATTCGGATGATTCCTATTTGGCCGGCGTGAAAAGCCCGCAGTGCGGGCCTCCGACGGTGAGTCTGAATGGTTGATAAAGCAGCAATTGATGCGGTTAGCGCGGAAGGGGATCGAGGGAAAGTCGGCTTATCAGGTCACAGAGCCAGATTAAGGCCGGGTCGCGTTGCGCCTGTCGGCCGGCGATCAGCTCAATGGGGAAAGGCGCGATGGCCAACTCCTTAGGCAGCGGGAGAATGCGTACGCGTTGCGGATCGGAAAAACGCCGGGCCACGCTGGCGGCCAGGGTGGCGATCAGATCGCTGTCGGCGACCACCGCCGGCAGGGCGACGATGTGCGAAAAGGTCACGGCAACGCGCCGTTGACCGCCAATTTCCGCCAGACGCCGGTCGACCAACCCTCTGGCAGAGCCGTCGTCTGCCGGTGCGTACAGCCCATGCGGCAGGCTGAGGTAGCGCGCCAGATCCCAGCGGCCATCCGCCAGCTGTGGGTGTGAACGGCTGGCGATACACACCAGATGTTCTTCAAACAACGTGCGCACATAGTGGCTTTCCGCACCGGAAAGGTGCCCTCCCAGCGCGATATCCACCTCGCCGCGATCCAGTTGCCGGTAAATATTGTGGCGATCCAGGCGCGAAACGCGAATATCGATGCCGGGTGCCGCCTGACGCAAACGGCTGATGATGGCGGGCAGCAGCAAGATATCCGCATAGTCGCCGGCGGCCAGCGTAAAACGCCGCTGCCCGGCGGTGGCCGGATCGAAACGGGCCGGCGGGGCCAACGCCAAATGGATTTGCTCAAGCACCCGCTGTATCTGTGGCATAAGTTGGTGGGCGCGCGGCGTGGGCGCCATGCCGCCGCCGCTGCGAACAAACAGCGGATCGTTCAGAAGAATGCGCAGTCGCGCCAATGCATTGCTGACGGAAGGTTGCGCGCGGTTAAGACGCCGGCCTGCGGCGGTGACGTTGCGCGTCTGATACAGCGCTTCAAACACCACCAGTAAATTGAGATCGACGTTGGCTAAATTCATTTTATGAATACTCTATATACAGATAATCCATTTCCAGAATCTTACAGCGTTCCCTAGGCTGGTAGCACACGAATGTAGCCTTCAATCAGGGGAAATGATGAACAAAGTGTTAATCACCGGCATTGAGCCGTTCGAGGGTGACGCGGTGAACCCTTCCTGGCAGGTCGCGCAGGCATTGGCCGGAGAGCGTATCGCCGGCGCGGAGATCGCGGTGCTCGAGTTGCCGTGCGTATTGGGCGTGGCCAACCAGCAGTTGATCGCGGCGATTGAGGCATTGCAGCCGCTGGCGGTGATCTGTCTGGGGCTGGCCGGCGGCCGGGCCGAGATATCCCTGGAACGGGTAGCCATCAATCTGATCGATGCCCGCATTCCCGACAATGCCGGTAAACAGCCGATTGACGTGCCGGTGGTTGCCGGCGGGCCGGTGGGCTATTTCAGTACGCTGCCCGTCAAGGCCGCGGTGCAGCAACTGCGCCGGCAGGGGATCCCCGCGGCGGTCTCTTATACGGCGGGCACCTACAACTGCAACCACATTTTTTATGGTCTGCGTCACTATCTGGAGATGCAGCATTCGCGGGCCAGAGGCGGGTTCGTGCATATTCCGTACAGCCATGAACTGGCGGCAGCGCACCCGGGCAAGCCGAGCATGGCACTGGCGACGATGGTGGAAGCGGTGCGCACTGTCGTTCAGGTGACGCTGACGGTAGAGGAAGATGTGCGATTCGGCGACGGCGCCGTACATTAAAAGCAGAGCGTGGCGTACCACGCCCTGCTGCGGGTTATTCGTCGGCGACGCGGATCACCAGTTTGCCGAAGTTTTTGCCTTGCAGCAGGCCGATAAACGCCTGCGGCGCCTGCTCCAGCCCGTCGACGATGTCTTCGCGGAACTTGATTTTCCCCTGTTCGACCCAACTGCTCATTTGTTGCAAGAACTCGTCAAAGCGTGAGCCGTAGTCGTCGAAGATGATAAAGCCCTGCATACGGATGCG
>NZ_JALBYS010000050.1:0-33909 GCF_022678525.1 Serratia sp. PGPR-27
ACCTGCCTGTCACGCAGGGGGTCGCGGGTTCGAGCCCCGTCCGTTCCGCCACTTATTTAATTATGCCTGCTTTATTAGCAGGCATAATGTTAAGCGAGATTTAGGGGCGTAGCTCAGTTGGTAGAGCACCGGTCTCCAAAACCGGGTGTCGCGAGTTCGAGTCTCTCCGCCCCTGCCATATTAAGAACCCTTTGCGAAAGCAAAGGGTTTTTTTTTACCTATTATCCCTTTCCTTAGCGCGTTATCGTTTTGGAAAAGAGCGCATCGGCTGTTCTATGCTGATGTTTATCTGATCCGAGTTGCTCCATAACCTTTCGATCTTTACCTCCGCAGAGCTCCTGATTCTCCTGCCATTTTGCATTTTCTTCTCTCAGAAGGCGATGGGCGGCTTTTGGCATGATAGACAGCCAAGACCACGGTGGCGGCGTTTAAGGCCGCCATAGCGCTTTAGGCTGCGGTATTTAAAGGTATTTTAAGTAATTGCCGAATCAAAGGTTGTTGATCGCTATTTTGCAACCAGACGGCATACAGTGGGCGGATAATCGGCGGGATCTCGCTGGCGGCCACCAGCTGTGGGTACTCTTTTTCCCAATGGCTGGGCAGGAAAGCGCATCCGCCCGTGGTTTCCAACAGCTGACGCGTCAGGTGAGCGGAGGTGGTGGTAAGCACCGGTACGTTATCACCTTCCAACATGCGGTTTTCCTGTTGGTGGAAGTCGGCTCCCCATTCCAGCTTGATGTAGGGCATTGGGGTCTGTTTGTCACGATAAGCGGATGAGAACAGGCGTAATGAGAAATTGCTCAGCTGCTGGCTGGCCAATTCATCCATCTTCGGCGGTTCAGTGGTGATCAGTAAATCGAGCTGCCTTTCATGCAGTTGTTTTACCAAAGAGTGCCTTAATGCCACCCTGGCTTCTAGCTGCAGCGCCTCGCGTTGTTGATAGAGTGCTTGCAACCAGGGAGTCAGATAGGCCTCCCACAACGAAGCGGTAGCGCCGATCGATAACTCGGTGTGTTGCAGCGAACGCACGACTTCCTTCTTCGCCAACTGCCAGGTGTTCATCAGGCTCTCGGCATAGGGCAGAAGCCGCTCGCCGGCAGGCGTCAGGCGGATGTTATTGCGATGACGGGTAAATAAATTTGCGCCCAACTGGTTTTCTAGCTGACGGATGCGGAAACTGACCGCGGACTGCGTTAAGTACAAGGATTCTGCGGCTCTGCCAAAGTGACGCGTTCTACTGACCTCCAAAAAGGTTTTCAGTAATTCGGTATCCACACCTATCTCCAAAAAAATTTGTCGTTAAGATTTAAATGTTTTGTTTTACACGCTGTCAAGCCTATCTAATACTCCGCGCCATAAACAGCACGGCCATAAGAGAATTAGGAGCGTGTCAGATGGCGGATAGCTTCACCACGACCAATCGTTTTTTTGATAATAAACATTACCCTCGCGGGTTCTCCCGTCACGGCGATTTCACCATTAAAGAGGCGCAATTGCTAGAGCGCTTCGGCTACGCGTTTAACGAGCTGGACTCGGGCAAACGCCAGCCGGTCACTGAAGAAGAACAGCTGTTCGTCGCAGTGTGCCGCGGTGAGCGCGAAGCGGCTACCGAGCAGGAAAAAGTATGGGCTAAATATCTGGCGCGCACACGTCGCCCGAAGAAATTCCATACTCTGTCCGGCGGTAAACCGCAGGCTGACGCAGTAGAAGATTACAGCGACAGCGAAGACTAAAGACTATGGGGCCTGCGGGCCCCATTTTCATTCCAGACTGCGATGCAGTTGTAACAGCAGACGGTCCATACTGCGATAGCCCAGTGCTTCGCTGAGGTGGTGCCTGTCGAGTTCAGCATCTCCCGCCAAATCCGCCAGCGTGCGCGCCACTTTCAAGATGCGCTGCCAGGCGCGAACCGATAACCCCAGCGTGTTTAATGTTGCTTCCAAAAACTCGGCGTCAGCCGCCTGCAAAACGCAATCTCGTTCCACTTCGCGGTTGCTCAACAGCGCGTTGACTTTACCTGCGCGTTCGAGCTGCCGGGTGCGTGCCTGCTGCACCCTTTTCCGTACTTGTTCGCTGCTTTCTCCATGGGTTTTCCGATGACTGAGCGTACCCGGCGGCAACAACGGTACTTCGATAGACAGATCGAAACGCTCGAGAAAAGGCCCTGACAGCCGGGCCAGATAGCGCAACACCTGCTGCGGTGAGGCGCGATTGTGCAATCCCTGATAATGCCCTGTCGGGCTGGGGTTCATTGCCGCGATCAGTTGCACCCTGGCGGGGAAACAGACCTTGGCGTTGGCACGTGAAATCACGATCTCGCCGGATTCCAACGGCTCACGCAGCGCATCCAGTACCTTACGCTCGAATTCCGGCAGTTCATCCAGAAACAGCACGCCGTTATGCGCCATCGAGATCTCACCCGGTCGCGGCAGTGAGCCGCCGCCGACCAATGCCGCCACCGAGGCGCTGTGGTGCGGTGCGCGGAACGGCCTCTGACGCCATGGTAGAGCGGCGGGAATGTGATGCTGCAAGCTGGCGACTGCCAGGCTTTCCAACGCCTCAGCCTCCGTCAGCGGCGGCAGCAAGCCCGTGAGACGGCTGGCCAGCATGGTTTTACCGGTGCCCGGTGGTCCAATCAACAGCAGGTTATGCCCGCCGGCGGCGGCGATCTCTAATGCCCGCTTGGCCTGTTCCTGGCCGATGATGTCGCGCAGGTCGGTGTTTTCGCACGCGTTGTCCGCGTCGGGGGGCGTGGCCGCCACCGGCAGTTCGCCTTGGCCGAGCAGAAAAGCGCAGACTTCCAGCAGGTGTTGGGCGGTATGGGAGTGCGACTGCGCGATCAGGCCGACTTCGGCGGCGTTGTCCGTCGACAGGATCAATTGTCGCCTGGCGTCAGCCGCCGCCAGCGCCGCCGGGATGGCACCTCTGACCGCGCGCAGTGCGCCAGACAGCGCGAGCTCGCCAAGAAACTCGTAGCGCGCCAACGGCGCGAGGGGCAATTGCTCGGAGGCGGCGAGGATCGCCAGCGCTATTGGCAGATCGTAACGCCCGCCTTCTTTCGGCAGATCGGCGGGCGCCAAATTGACAGTGATGCGCCGGGCGGGAAAGGTGAAACCGCTGTTGATCAGGGCGCTGCGCACCCGATCGCGCGCCTCTTTTACCGTGGTTTCCGGCAGGCCGACCAGCGTCAGGCCGGGCAGGCCATTGCTGATATGCACCTCCACCGTCACGGAAGGGGCCTGAACGCCGATGATGGCGCGGCTATAGATTAACGCCAGTGACATATCGCTCTCCTTGCTGAGGACGACATGATGCGTGATTCATTCTGGCATTGCGCGGCGTTATTGGTGGTTTTTCTAGGGGGTTCGCAGCGTAATTGCTCATTTTCATCGAAGTAAATGAGATTGTGCGAGCCGCCTCGCATCCTGCGGCAATACCCATTAACAATTCGCTGAAGGCTGCAACACATTAGCGGCCCATACACATTGCAATCATAGGGTTAACGGGTGTATTTAACAATTGATTAAAAGAAAAATCACTTCTTTAACAAGCCCCGACCGCCGCCGCATTCTGCCCGGCAGCCGCTAAACCTCCTGACTTCGTACTCTACGGTAGGGATAACACTATGTTTGGTTGGACCCCGCTGCAACGCAACGCGGCAATCGCCAGCTTTTCAAGCTGGACGCTCGACGCTTTTGATTTTTTCGTGCTGGTATTCTTACTCAGCGACATCGCGCAGTCCTTTCACGTCGGTCTGGAACAAGTCACGTTGGCGATTCTGCTCACGCTGGCGGTGCGCCCGATTGGCGCGCTGATCTTCGGGCGTGCGGCGGAAAAATATGGCCGCAAGCCGATCCTGATGTTGAATATCGTCTTTTTCTCGGTGTTTGAGCTGCTCTCTGCCGCCGCGCCCTCGCTGACGGTCTTCTTGCTGTTGCGGGTGTTGTACGGTGTTGCGATGGGCGGCATTTGGGGCGTGGCGTCATCGTTGGCGATGGAAACCATACCGGACCGCTCACGCGGCCTGATGTCGGGTATTTTCCAGGCCGGCTATCCGTTTGGTTATCTGCTGGCGGCGGTGGTGTACGGCCTGCTGTTCGAAACGGTCGGCTGGCGCGGTATGTTCGTCATCGGCGCGGCGCCGATCCTGCTGCTGCCGTTTATTTATTATTGCGTGCAGGAGTCGCCGGTATGGCTGGCGGCGCGTGAACGCAAAGAGAGCACCGCCTTGCTGCCGGTGTTGAAGAGCCACTGGAAGCTGTGCTGCTATCTGGTGCTGCTGATGGCGGCGTTCAATTTCTTCTCCCACGGTACGCAGGATCTGTATCCGGTGTTTCTGAAAGTTCAGCACGGTTTCGACCCTAAAACCGTCAGTATCATCGCCATTAGCTACAATATCGCGTCAATTATCGGTGGTGTTTTCTTCGGTTCGTTGTCAGAAAAGATCGGCCGCAAAAAAGCGATCATCATTGCCGCGCTGTTGGCGCTGCCGGTGATCCCGCTGTGGGCGTTTTCCAGCGGTTCGCTGATGTTGGGGATCGGCGCTTTCCTGATGCAGTTCATGGTTCAGGGCGCCTGGGGCGTGGTGCCGACCTATCTGACCGAGTTGGTGCCGGCCAACACCCGCGCGGTGCTGCCGGGGTTCGTGTACCAGCTGGGTAACCTGATCGCCTCGGTCAACGCCACGCTGCAAGCCACCATCGCCGAGCATCATGGGCATAATTACGGTCTGGCGATGGCGATCGTCGCCGGTACGGTGGCGGTGGCGATCGCCCTGTTGGTGTTCTTCGGCAAGGATACGCGCGGCCAGGCGATCACCGACGCGGTAGAAAATCCGGGTATGCGCGCCAACGTGTGAAAGAGGGGCGATTCGCGTGAGGTATGACCAGATTGCGCCGAATAATAACGCAAAAAAAGTGTTGTCATGTCGCGCGCGGCTGTGGTACCTCTGTAAGCATTAGTTCTGAATGAGCACAGTGAACAAACCCATTATGAAAGCCTTTGCCCAAGTGATTAGCCTAGTCGTGATTAGCGTGGTGGTGATTATTATCCCACCGTGCGGGGCTGCACTTGGACGAAGAAAGGCTTAGCAAACAAGCCGGAATCGCAAGAGAACCCCCGCACCGTCAGGTCCGGGGGTTTTTTATTGGCAAGAGAAAAGTGGAGCAAGGGGCAGAGCATGAAAAACAGAACAAAATCCTGCAGTTGTCGAAGAAAGGCGGGGAAATAACTATGAATGGCGCTCAGTGGGTAGTTCAAGCGTTGCGTGCGCAGGGTGTGGATACCGTATTCGGCTATCCGGGCGGGGCAATCATGCCGGTGTACGATGCGTTGTATGACGGCGGCGTGGAACACCTGCTGTGCCGCCATGAACAGGGCGCCGCCATGGCCGCCATCGGCTACGCCCGCGCCACCGGCAAAGTCGGCGTTTGCATCGCCACTTCCGGCCCTGGTGCCACCAACCTGATCACTGGCCTGGCTGATGCGCTGCTCGATTCCGTTCCTGTTGTCGCCATCACCGGCCAGGTGGGTTCCGCGCTGATCGGCACCGATGCCTTTCAGGAGATCGATGTTCTCGGCCTGTCTCTGGCCTGCACCAAGCACAGCTTCCTGGTGGAGTCGCTGGACGCCTTGCCGGGCATCATGGCGGAAGCGTTCGCCATCGCCGCAGGCGGCCGCCCCGGTCCGGTGCTGATCGATATCCCGAAAGACATCCAGCTGGCGCAGGGGGACTTGCACCCGCATCTGATGCCGGTTGACGAAGCGCCGGCGTTCCCGGCGGCGGCGTTGGCCGAGGCGGCCGCGCTGCTGGCGCAGGCGCACAAACCGATGCTGTACGTCGGCGGCGGCGTGGGCATGGCGCAGGCGGTGCCGGCGCTGCGTGAATTTATCGCGGTGACCCGCATGCCGAACGTCGCCACCCTGAAGGGGCTGGGCGCGCCGGACGCGCAAGATCCGCTGTATCTCGGCATGTTGGGCATGCATGGCGCCAAGGCCGCCAACCTGGCGGTGCAGGAGTGCGATCTGCTGATCGCCGTCGGCGCGCGTTTCGATGATCGCGTGACCGGCAAACTGAACGCCTTCGCGCCGCACGCCAAAGTGATCCACATGGATATCGACCCGGCGGAAATGAGCAAGCTGCGCCAGGCGCATGTGGCCCTGCAGGGCGATCTGAAAGCATTGCTGCCGGCGTTGCAGCGCCCGCTGGACATCGCCGCCTGGCAGCAGCAGGTGACGGCGCTGAAAGCCGAGCACGCCTGCCGCTACGATCACCCCGGCCAGCCGATCTACGCGCCGCTGTTCTTGCGCCAGCTGTCTGACCGCAAGCCGGCCAACAGCGTAGTGACCACCGACGTCGGTCAGCACCAGATGTGGAGCGCGCAGCACATGACGTTCGAGCGTCCGGAGAATTTCATCACCTCCAGCGGCCTCGGCACCATGGGATTCGGCGTGCCGGCCGCGGTAGGCGCTCAGATTGCCCGCCCGCAAGATACGGTGATCTGCGTCTCGGGCGATGGCTCCTTCATGATGAACGTGCAGGAACTGGGCACCATCAAGCGCAAGCAGCTGCCGCTTAAGATCGTGCTGTTGGACAACCAGCGCCTTGGGATGGTGCGTCAATGGCAGCAGCTGTTCTTCGACGGCCGCTACAGCGAAACCAACCTGTCCGATAACCCCGACTTCCTGATGTTGGCCGCCGCCTTCGGCATTCCCGGCCAACGCATCAGCCGCAAGGATCAGGTGGAGGGTGCCCTCGAGGCGCTGTTCAACACCGAAGGCCCTTATCTGCTGCAGGTCTCTATCGACGAACTCGAAAACGTCTGGCCGCTGGTGCCGCCGGGCGCCGGCAACGAAACCATGTTGGAGGAAATATCATGATGCAGCATCAACTCTCGATCCAGGCGCGTTTTCGCCCCGAAATGTTAGAGCGCGTATTGCGGGTCGTGCGTCATCGCGGCTTTCAGGTTTGTGCTATGAATATGGTTTCCCCGGCCAACGCCGACAGCATCAATATCGAATTGACCGTTGCCAGCCCGCGCCCGGTTGCCCTGTTGTCATCTCAATTAAGTAAACTGATGGACGTCTCCTGCGTCGAGATCCAGCAGCCAACATCACAACAAATACGCGCCTGAGGCGCCGAGAAGGATAAATAACAATGACAAAGAAAGCCGATTACATTTGGTTCAATGGTGAGATGGTTCCTTGGGCCGAGGCCAAAGTGCACGTGATGTCGCACGCGCTGCATTACGGTACGTCGGTATTTGAAGGCGTGCGCTGCTACGACTCGCACTTGGGGCCGGTGGTGTTCCGCCATCGCGAGCATATGCAGCGCCTGCATGACTCGGCGAAAATCTACCGCATGCCGGTTTCGCAAAGCGTCGACGAACTGATGGAAGCCTGCCGCGCCACGCTGCGCAAGAACAATCTGGTCAGCGCCTACATTCGCCCGCTGGTGTTCGTCGGTGATGTCGGCATGGGCGTCAACCCGCCGGCCGGTTATAAAACGGACGTGATTATCGCGGCGTTTCCTTGGGGCGCTTACCTGGGTGAAGAGGCGCTGGAGCAAGGCATCGATGCGATGGTCTCCTCCTGGCACCGCGCCGCGCCGAACACCATCCCGACCGCGGCCAAAGCCGGCGGCAACTATCTTTCCTCTCTGCTGGTGGGCAGCGAAGCGCGCCGCCACGGCTATCAGGAAGGCATCGCGCTCGACGTGCACGGCTACATTTCCGAAGGGGCGGGCGAGAACCTGTTCCAGGTGAAAGACGGCGTGATTTACACCCCGCCGTTCACCTCGTCGGCGCTGCCGGGCATCACCCGCGATGCGATCATCAAGCTGGCGAAAGACATGGGCTTCGAAGTGCGTGAGCAGGTGCTGTCGCGCGAATCGCTGTACCTGGCCGATGAGGTGTTCATGTCCGGCACTGCGGCGGAGATCACGCCGGTGCGCAGCGTGGACGGCATTCAGGTCGGTATCGGTAAACGTGGCCCGGTGACCAAACAGATCCAACAGGCGTTCTTCGGCCTGTTCACCGGCAAGACCGAAGACAAGTACGGTTGGCTGGATCCGGTAAACCCGTAACGACAAGACAGACAGATAAGAATATCCAGGCGGTTCGTTCGCCGCCTGTCATAAATACATTTGGAGTGAAAAGAGCATGCCTAAGTACCGTTCCGCCACCACCACCCACGGCCGCAATATGGCGGGTGCCCGCGCATTGTGGCGCGCGACCGGGATGACCGACGCCGATTTCGGCAAGCCGATCATCGCCGTGGTCAACTCCTTTACCCAGTTCGTGCCTGGTCATGTGCATCTGCGCGATCTGGGCAAACTGGTCGCCGAACAGATCGAAGCCTCCGGCGGCGTGGCCAAAGAGTTCAACACCATCGCGGTGGATGACGGCATCGCCATGGGCCACGGCGGCATGCTCTATTCCCTGCCGTCGCGCGAGCTGATCGCCGACTCGGTCGAATACATGGTGAACGCCCACTGCGCCGACGCGATGGTGTGCATCTCCAACTGCGACAAGATCACCCCGGGCATGCTGATGGCGGCGTTGCGCCTGAACATTCCGGTGATCTTCGTCTCCGGCGGCCCGATGGAAGCCGGCAAAACCAAACTCTCCAACCAGATCATCAAGCTGGATCTGGTGGACGCGATGATCCAGGGCGCGAACCCGAACGTCAGCGACGCCGACAGCGAGCAGATCGAGCGTTCCGCCTGCCCGACCTGCGGCTCTTGCTCCGGCATGTTTACCGCCAACTCGATGAACTGCCTGACCGAAGCGCTGGGCCTGTCGCAGCCGGGCAACGGTTCGCTGCTGGCCACCCACGCCGATCGCAAAGAGCTGTTCCTCAACGCCGGCAAGCGCATCGTCGAGCTGACCAAACGCTATTACGAGCAGGACGACGAGAGCGCGCTGCCGCGCAATATCGCCAACAAGGCGGCATTTGAAAACGCCATGACGCTGGACATCGCCATGGGCGGCTCGACCAATACCGTGCTGCACCTGCTGGCTTCGGCGCAGGAAGGCGAGGTGGACTTCACCATGGAGGACATCGATCGCCTGTCGCGCAAAGTGCCGCACCTGTGCAAGGTGGCGCCGAGCACGCAGAAATATCACATGGAAGACGTGCACCGCGCCGGTGGGGTGATCGGCATCCTCGGCGAGCTGGATCGCGCCGGCTTGCTGAACCGCGAGGTGAACAACGTGCTGGGGCTGACCCTGCCGCAGACGCTGGAAGCCTACGACGTGATGCTGACCCGCGACGAAAGCGTCAAGAAAATGTACTCCGCCGGACCGGCCGGTATCCGCACCACGCAGGCATTCTCTCAGGACTGCCGTTGGGATTCGCTGGACACCGACCGCAAGGAAGGCTGCATCCGCACCCGCGAGCACGCCTACAGTCAGGACGGCGGATTGGCGGTGCTGTACGGCAACCTGGCGGAAAACGGCTGCATCGTCAAAACCGCCGGCGTGGATAAAGAAATCCTCACCTTCCGCGGCCCGGCCAAAGTCTATGAAAGCCAGGATGAGGCGGTAGACGCCATCCTCGGCGGCAAAGTGGTGGCGGGCGACGTGGTCGTTATCCGTTACGAAGGGCCGAAAGGCGGCCCGGGCATGCAGGAAATGCTTTATCCAACCACTTACCTGAAATCGATGGGGCTGGGCAAGGCGTGTGCGCTGATCACCGACGGGCGTTTCTCCGGCGGCACCTCCGGGTTGTCCATTGGCCACGCCTCGCCGGAGGCGGCCAGCGGCGGCCTGATCGCCCTGGTGCAGGACGGCGACATGATCGCAATCGACATTCCTCATCGCGGCATCCAGCTGGATGTCAGCGAGCAGGAGCTGGCGGCGCGGCATGAGGCGGAACTGGCGCGTGGCGACGCGGCCTGGACGCCGAAAAATCGTGAGCGTCAGGTGTCCTTCGCGCTGCGCGCCTACGCCTCGTTGGCCACCAGCGCCGATAAAGGCGCGGTGCGCGACAAGAGCAAACTGGGGGGATAAGCAGCATGGCGGTCTCTCAACCCCTACCCAGCGCCCCCTGCGGCGCGGAATATCTGCGAGCGGTACTGCGCTCGCCGGTTTACGAGGTGGCGCAAGTCACCCCGTTGCAGGCCATGAGCAAAATCTCTTCGCGCCTCGGCAACACCATTTTGGTGAAGCGCGAAGATCGCCAGCCGGTGCACAGCTTCAAGCTGCGCGGGGCCTATGCGATGATCGCCGGGCTGAACGAAGAGCAGAAGGCGCGCGGCGTCGTGACGGCTTCGGCCGGCAACCACGCGCAGGGTGTCGCCTTCTCCGGTAAACGGCTGGGCATCAAAACGCTGATCGTGATGCCGGTGTCCACTGCGGACATCAAGGTGGATGCGGTGCGCGGTTTCGGCGGCGAAGTGTTGCTGCACGGCGCCAATTTCGACGAGGCCAAGGCGAAGGCGATTGAACTTTCCCAACAGCAGGGCATGACCTTCGTGCCGCCGTTCGATCACCCGACGGTGATCGCCGGGCAGGGCACGCTGGCGATGGAGCTGCTGCAGCAAGACGCGCATCTGGATCGGGTTTTCGTGCCGGTCGGCGGCGGCGGCCTGGCCGCCGGGGTGGCGGTGCTGATCAAACAGCTGATGCCGCAGATCAAAGTGATCGGCGTCGAGGCGGAAGACTCCGCCTGTCTGCGCGCTGCGCTGGATGCCGGCCATCCGGTGGATCTGGCGCGCGTCGGGCTGTTCGCCGAAGGCGTGGCGGTGAAACGCATCGGCGACGAAACGTTCCGCCTGTGCCGTGAGTATCTGGACGACGTGATCACCGTGGACAGCGACGCCATCTGCGCGGCGGTCAAAGATCTGTTCGAGGACGTGCGTGCCATCGCCGAACCTTCCGGCGCGCTGGCGCTGGCGGGGCTGAAAAAGTACGTCCAGCAGCACAACATTCAGGGCGAGCGTCTGGCGCACGTGCTGTCCGGCGCCAACCTCAACTTCCACGGGCTGCGTTACGTTTCCGAGCGCTGCGAACTGGGCGAACAGCGCGAAGCGCTGCTGGCGGTGACCATTCCGGAACAGCAGGGCAGCTTCCTCAAGTTCTGCCAGCTGCTGGGCGGGCGCTCGGTGACCGAATTCAACTACCGCTACGCCGATGCCGACAACGCCTGCATTTTCGTCGGCGTGCGGCTGACGCGCGGCCACGCCGAACGGCGGGAGATCATCGACGAACTCAACGCCGACGGTTACCAGGTGGTGGATCTGTCGGACGACGAGATGGCTAAACTGCACGTGCGCTACATGGTGGGCGGGCGTCCGTCGAAGCCGCTGCGCGAGAGGCTGTACAGCTTTGAGTTTCCGGAGTCGCCGGGCGCGCTGCTGAAGTTCCTGCAAACGCTGGGCACACACTGGAACATCTCGCTGTTCCACTATCGCAGTCACGGCACCGACTTCGGCCGGGTGCTGGCGGCCTTCGAACTGGCGCAAAGCGAGCCGGAATTCGAGCGGCACCTGCAGGCGCTGGGCTACGATTGCCACGACGAAACCGACAACCCGGCGTTCCGCTTCTTTTTGCAGGGGTGAGCCGGATTGATAAGCAACCGTGACGCGTTAGTCAGTTTATAGGTTGCATGGTTGTGATTTTGTCGTGCATTTTTATACTGCCAAGACTTCTGACGTATAGGGATGCACGACAATGAAAACCGCTTTTTCTACGCCGTTCGGTTCTCCCGAAGACGATTTGACCAACGCCGAATTTGCCCGCTTGTTGGGCAATGCCGGGGTACAAGAGTTCTATCGCGATATTAATCTGCAAGCCTTGCAGGACTCGCTGGACTGCAGCCTCGCTTTTCATGGCGTGGGAATTATTTTTTCCGACGGGCAAAACTCATTTTTAGTCCGCCCGACGCAGCACACCGGTTATTCGAACGCTTCGCAGGTCACCCACGTGGTCATCAGCAAAACGGTGGCTCATACCTCGCGCGTTGCCGCGACCAATACGCTATCGGAAGCGTTGAGCAAACCCAGCGTCAGCAAAGAGTTGGCCTCGGCCGCGCTGTCGTGCGGAACGCTGCTGGTATCGGTATTTTTACTGGCGTCGGGCAGCGTCGCCGTGCCGTTCACCGGCGGCACCAGCTCTGCGGTGGCTTATCTGGGCTATGCCGGCATGGCCGCCAGCGCGCTGCAGTGCGGCAATGGGCTATACCGTGTCAACAAGCTGTATGACGGGAAAGGCGATGAATTGGCGCAGCTCGACTCTGAGCAGTGGTATATCGCCACCAGCACCGTACTCGATGTGATCTCGCTGGCCAGCGCGGGAGCCGCCCTGAAGGAAGCGACGATGACCTACCGCGCCATGCGCCGCATTTCGGCGCGCAAGGCGACGGAATGGCTAAAAAGCATGCCCCGCAGCGAAAGGAAGCGGCTGACCGAAAACATCATTCGAGCGGAAAATCCGGGGATTTCCAATAACGTCTTGAAAGAAATGGTGAAGAACGGCTTATACCCGAAGCGTTACCCGACGGAAGCGATCCAAAACGGGCTGCGTCAGCAATTGCATTCGGCGCTCAATAACGCGTTAACGTTCGTGGGCAGCGGCATCAGCGGCACCCTGTCTGCGCCGGTGAATGTGAAAACCACCGGGCAGTATTTTGTGGGCATTATGCAGAAATTGCCGCAGATGGTGAGGTAATGGCGGACTGGATGATTAAACGCCTGATCGCGCAGGGCCGGGAGATGGAAAGCCAAATCGCGGCGCGCGATCGCGCGCTTTTCGCCGGCGTGGATGCGCAGCTTGAGCAGCATTTCCTGACGCCGGGCCAGCGGCTGTCACCGCCGGGCGTCGGCAATGTCATGTTGCTGATGGTATGCCTGACGCTGGGGCTGGCGGGCGTGATGAGCCTGGCCACGGACGTGGCGGCCGCCTGGAGCGGCAGGACTTCCGCCGCCGTTCTCATGGGCAGCGGCGCGATCGTGGCGGTGTGGATGACGCTGATCCTGTTCCAACTGGTGCAGGGGAAAAACAGCGGGGTGGTATTGCTGCAATACTATCTTGGCATGCTCGGTCTGTGTTGCCTTGGCGCTGCAGTAGCGTGGGCGACGGGCATGACCGGCATCGCCACCGTTGCCATGTTGCTGGGGGGCGCGGTGGGTGGTGCGCTATTCAGCAATCGGGCGGCGTTCTACCTGTATGTCGCTTATTTTCGCACGCGTCGGCGCGTGTTTATCAAACGCCGTTGGCAGAGGGAAGATCTGCGCAACACCCGATAAATCGTCAGAACGGAAAAGCTTATGACGCAACCTTTCTCCGGCTTTAGTCAGCAGGGCCTGAATTTCCTGCAGCAGGTGCGGATTGAGAATGATAAGGCGTGGTTCGACGGCAACCGCGACATCTACGATCGCGAGCTGCTGGCGCCGTTCCGCGCGCTGGTGGAGCAGCTGGCTCCCGGCATGTTGGCGATCGATCCGCAGTTCGAGACTCGCCCGGCGATCGGCAAAACGCTGTCGCGCATTCATCGCGATACGCGCTTTTCTCATGATAAATCGCGCTACCGCAGCCGCATGTGGCTGACGTTCAAGCGCCCGAGCAAAGACTGGAAAGATGCGCCGGTGTATTTTTTTGAACTGGGGCCGGACATGTTGCGCTATGGGCTCGGCTACTACAGCGCCAACAAGCCGACCATGGATCTGTTCCGCCATACGCTGAGGCAGCGGCCGCAGCCTTTCCTTGAGGTGGCCGCCTGCTGCCGGCCGCCGTTCGAGCTGGTGGGCGAAAGCTACAAGCGCCCGCTGGTGAAGGAGCAGGCGGCGGAGATCGCCACCTGGTATAACCGCAAGTCGTTTGCGGTGATGGTGACCGACAGCGAAGTGGAAAAGCTGTTCAGCGCCGATCTGGCGCCGCAGCTGGCCGGGGCATTTTTGCAGCTTGAGCCGCTCTACCACTGGCTGATGCAGGTAGAGACGATGAAGCAGATCGATCCGGCGGATCTGTAAACCTCGCGTCAGCGGGGATGCAGCAACCGCCAAAAGGCGTCGATCAGCGGATCGCTGAGGCGCTTTTTCTGGACGCAGACCCCCAGCTCGAAGGGTTCGACCATCGAGATGTTATCCAGCTGCGAGATGCGGTTGCGCACCGGCTCCGGGCTGTTATCCACCACCACGCTCGGGATCAGCGCGATGCCGCAGCCCAAAGCGACCATCGACACGATCGCTTCGTGGCCGCCGACGGTGGCGTAAATCAGCGGATTGCTGATGCGGTGGCGGCGGAACCACAGCTCGATGCGTTTTCGCGAAGGGCCGTGTTCCGGCAGGATGAACGGGATCTCGGCCCAGTCGGGCTTGTCGGCAAACGCCTGGCTGCGTACCGCGCAGGGCAGCGCCGGTGCGATCAGCACCAGCGGGATTTCACCGATTTTGGTGAACGCCACGCTGGCGGGCAGCGTTTCCGGCCGGCCGGCGATGCCGAGATCGGCCTCGTTGGACTGCACCTTGTCGACCGCGTCGGCGGCGTCGCCGGTGGTTAGCTTAATTTCTACCAGCGGGTGCTGCGCGCGGAAGCGATCGAGGATCGGCGGCAGGTGGCTGTACGCCGCGGTCACCGAGCAGAACAGCCGCAGTTCGCCGCTCAGCGAAGGGCCGTGCTGGCCGAGTGAGTGCTTCAGCTGCTGATATTGCAGCAGCGTTTGCTGGGCGAATTCTTTCAGCTGTTCGCCGGCGTCGGTGAGCTGCACGGTGCGGTTATCGCGCAGGAACAGCGGCTGCCCGAGGATCTCTTCCAGCCGCTGGATCTGGCGAGAGAGCGTCGACGGGCTGACGTGCATCGCCTTGGCGGTGCGCCCGAAGTGATGGCTTTCGGCCAGATGCAGGAACAGCTTTAAATCACGTAAATCCATATCGATACGCTCGCAGTGAGAGTGTTGCAAAAATTGCAATATCACGTTCTCAATATATCAATTTAAGCAACGCATTTCCTGTTATACATTGAGTTTAACGAATCTCCGCACAGACAGGGCGGGGAATGAAAATAACAATGCAAGACAACATCAAACCGGAGTACCACCATGGCTAACTATTTCAACACATTGAACCTGCGTCAGCAGCTGGCGCAATTGGGTAAATGCCGCTTTATGGCGCGCGACGAATTTGCTGACGAAGCCGGCTACCTGAAAGGTAAAAAAGTGGTGATTGTCGGCTGTGGCGCCCAGGGCCTGAACCAGGGGCTGAACATGCGTGACTCCGGCCTGGATGTCGCCTATGCCCTGCGCAAAGAAGCGATCGACGAAAAGCGCGCTTCCTGGCGCAAGGCGACCGAAAACGGCTTTAAGGTCGGCACCTACGAAGATTTGATCCCGCAGGCGGATCTGGTGGTTAACCTGACCCCGGACAAGCAGCACTCTTCCGTGGTGCGTGCGGTGCAGCCGCTGATGAAAGACGGCGCGGCGCTGGGGTATTCCCACGGCTTCAACATCGTTGAAGTGGGCGAGCAGGTGCGCAAAGACATCACCGTGGTGATGGTCGCGCCGAAGTGCCCGGGTACCGAAGTGCGCGAAGAGTACAAGCGCGGCTTCGGCGTGCCGACCCTGATTGCGGTTCACCCGGAAAACGATCCGAAAGGCGAAGGCATGGCGATCGCCAAAGCCTGGGCGGCGGCGACCGGCGGCCACCGCGCCGGCGTGCTGGAATCCTCCTTCGTCGCTGAAGTGAAATCTGACCTGATGGGTGAGCAGACCATTCTGTGCGGCATGCTGCAGGCGGGGTCTCTGCTGTGCTTCGACAAGCTGGTTGCTGAAGGCGCCGATCCGGCTTACGCCGAGAAACTGATTCAGTTCGGCTGGGAAACCATCACCGAAGCGCTGAAGCAGGGTGGCATCACCCTGATGATGGATCGCCTGTCCAACCCGGCCAAGCTGCGTGCCTATGCGCTGTCCGAACAGCTGAAAACCATCATGGCGCCGCTGTTCCAGAAGCACATGGACGACATCATTTCCGGCGCCTTCTCCAGCGGCATGATGGCCGACTGGGCGGAAGACGACGTGAAACTGCTGACCTGGCGCGAAGAGACCGGCAAAACCGCGTTCGAGAATGCGCCGCAGTTTGAAGGCAAGATCAGCGAGCAAGAGTACTTCGATCATGGCGTGCTGATGGTGGCGATGGTGAAAGCGGGCGTTGAGCTGGCGTTCGAAACCATGGTCGATGCCGGCATCATTGAAGAGTCGGCTTACTACGAGTCGCTGCACGAGCTGCCGTTGATCGCCAACACCATTGCGCGTAAGCGTCTGTATGAAATGAACGTGGTCATCTCCGATACCGCGGAGTACGGCAACTACCTGTTCGCCAACGCAGCGGTGCCGTTGCTGAAGGACTTCATGACCACCCTGCAGGCGGGCGATTTGGGCAAAGCCGTGGCGGGTACGGCGGTGGACAACGCGCAGCTGCGCGACGTGAACGAAGCGGTGCGCAGCCACCCAATCGAAACCGTCGGCCGCAAACTGCGTGGCTACATGACCGACATGAAACGTATCGCCGTTGCGGGCTGATTTTCCGCAAGATAAAAAACAAAAGCCGGCTGCAATGCCGGCTTTTTTATGCCTGCGGCGGCGCGATCAGTTGCCGTTCAAGGCCGCGCCGGATCGCGTGTTTGGCGTTGGCGACCCCCAGCTTACGCACCGCATTGCCGATGTGAAACTTCACCGTGCCGGTTTTGATCCCCAGGATCAGCGCGATCTCGTTATAGGTTTTGCCCTGGCTGGCCCAATAGAGAATTTCCCCTTCGCGCGGCGAGAGCCGATCCTTTCGGCCAGCCTCGGCGCTGGCCAACGCAAACGCGTGCTGGTGGGTATCGACCAAGACCATCTGCAGGCTGGCCCTTTCTTCCGCCATTAGCTGCCGCAGTTCGGCGTCATCGGCCGCCGTCGCGCTGATCGACAAGATCGCCAGGTTGTTGTCGTGATCGTGCAAAACAAAGCTGCAACCGTGCACGATGTCGTACTCCCGCGCCTGGCTGAAGATCTTCCGGTAATGCCGATCCTCGGTAGTGAGGGCGGTGTCGTGCCACATAAAGGGCGCACAGCGTCTATGGGCGGCGCGCACGACGGGATCGATGTGCTGATAGCGATTGGCACTGTAGATGTCCAGCCATTCTTGCGGGTAGTTCGATACCAGCAGATGGCGATCGGGATGGTGTTTGTTGAAGGTCAGGTAAGCGTATTTGAATTGGCTGAAGGCCTGTAGCCGGCCGTCAAGATGCAGTCTTGCGGCGACGGCGTTGGCGAATGTGGCGGCCATCGGTAACCTCCCTGTCGTTCGGCGGCTCAACCCGACCTGCACCAAAGTCCAGCTAGTCAGTGCGGCGGATTGAAATTTATACTCGGCTAATAAATTCAAAAAGACGGCAATGCCAAGACCCGAGCTTAGCAGCTCTGGGCGGAAATAAGCCAACGCCAGGGAAATTCTTTCAATCATCCTCTGATCAATGCTTCTGGGATCCATTGCGTGGGCGGCGGGGGTGACTTCGCCGCCGCCTTATTGATTATGCGGGCATCGCCGCTGCGGGAATGATGGCGCCGCGATGTTGGATCACCGTTGCAGCAAGCTGGTGGCCGCGCTGCGCCGCCTGCTGGGCACCGCCACCGTTCAGGCGCACCGCCAGGTAGCCGGCGCTGAAAGAGTCGCCCGCCGCGGTGGTATCCACCACGCGCTCCGGCGGCAGCGCGATCGCCGGCACCTCAAGCTTCTCCCCTGCCATACTGAACACCAGACAGGCGTGCGCGCCGCGTTTGATGACGATCTCGCCGACGCCGAGCGCCTGCGTGCGCGTCACTATCTGTTCAACCGGCTGCGCTCCCCACAGCAATTCTTCGTCATCCAGCGTCAAAAAGGCGATGTCGGTGCAGGCCAGCACCTCGCGGTAGGCCTGCTGCGTTTCCTCACGGCTTGGCCACAGGCGCGGGCGGTAGTTGTTGTCGAAGATCACCTTGCCGCCGTTGGCGCGACAGCGGCGCAGCAACGCCAGCAGCTTCGTGCGGTCGGCAGGCGCGAGGATCGCCAGGCTAATGCCGCTGAGGTACAGGTAATCGAACTGCGCCAGCCGCGCGCACAGTGCGTCGGCCTGCGGTCCGGCAAGCCAATAGCGGGCGGCGGCGTCATTGCGCCAATAGTAGAAAGTGCGTTCGCCGGCGGCGTCGGTTTCGATCACGTACAGGCCCGGCAGCTTGTTGTCGAATTGCTGAATCAACCCGGTCTCGATCTTCTCCTGCCGCCAGGCCTGCAGCATCTCGCCGCTGAAGCTGTCGGTGCCGAGCGCAGTGACGTAATGCACCTGCAACGTCTGTTTCGGCATTTGGCGGGCGAGGTAGACGGCGGTGTTGAGGGTATCGCCGCCAAAGCCGCGCGTCAGCTGTGCGCCCTGCTGCGACAGCTCGATCATGCATTCGCCGATCACGGCGAGGTTTCGGATAGTCATCGTCAATAAGCCCTGGCTAAAGAAGAAGCAACAGCCACCAGTCTCCACGCAAGGCGGTAAGAGAGTCAATAAATTAAAACAGTGTTTTAATTTTTTATGATCGCGATCGGCCAACGCCAACAGGGTGAAGAGGAAAGCGTGCGGCAATTCGTGCTTAAAGTTTTACGCGGCGTGGCCGATAAGTTGGGTAAAGAAACAGCGGCAGCGCTCTCACTTCCCCGCCACGGCGATAGTACCGATGATAACCAATCTGATCTCGGGTCTGCTGGCGCCCTGTTTTGCCCTCTATGCCTGCGCCAAATCGCGGCGCTACTGGCGGCAATGCCGGCGCTTGTATACCTTCCAGCCGATTTATCGCACCAGCGGCGCGCTGTTGGCGGTGGAACTGCTGACGGCGGTATATCACCCGAATGAGCCGGACAAGCGGCAATCCCCGGAACACTATTTTGCCTCGCTCGGCGTCGCCCAGCGTTTGCGGGTGGTTCAGGAACAGCTGGCGCTGTTGCAGCGCTGGCAGGCGTTGTTCACCCGCCATGCGGTGATGGTGTCGGTCAATATCGACGGCATCGCGCTGCAAGCATTACAGCGTCATAGCGCCTTGCAACGGCAGATCGCCGAGATGCCCTATCTGCGCTTCGAGCTGGTGGAGCACGCCGCAACGGCATCAAGCCGCCCGCTGCAGCAGATTGTCGGCGGCGAGCGGCTGTGGCTGGACGATTTCGGCAGCGGGCTGGCCAACTTCTCCGCTGTCGGCGCCTGGCGTTATCAATACATCAAGGTGGCGCGTGAATTGTTCACCTTGCTCAAACAGTCGGAAGAGGGCGTCCAGCTGCTTGGCACCCTGATCAAGATGATGAATCAACACAGCGACGGGGTGATCGTCGAAGGCGTGGAAACCGAGCAGGAGTGGCGGCTGGTGCAGCGCTCCGGCGCGTTGGCCGCCCAGGGCTACTACCTGTCCCGTCCGGCGTGCTTTGAAACGCTGCACAGCGTGCCGACGCTGTTCGCCGCGCCCGGCGCGCCGGCGTGAACTCCGGCCCATCCTCAGCTAGGCTTAAACGGGGCTGCTAACTCCTTTTCCTTTCATTCGGCAGCCCGATTTATGCGCTGAGGGAGCCGCTATGACAAGAACAGGAAAGGTTTTCAGCTGGCTGGGCGGCATTGTGCTGCTGCTGATCGTCGCGCTGGCGATCTTCATCGCGACCTTCGACTGGAATCGACTCAAGCCCACCATCAACGACAAAGTGTCGGCCGAACTGCGGCGACCGTTTGCCATTCGCGGCGATCTGGGCGTCGACTGGTCGCGCAATCCGGATGAGGGCGGTTGGCGCGCCTGGGTGCCCTGGCCGCATATTCACGCCGAAGACGTGTGGCTGGGTAATCCGAAAAACATGCCCGGCGACAGCATGGTGACGCTGCAGCGCGTCGACGCCAGCATTGCGCCGCTGGCGCTGCTGGGTAAAGAGCTGCTGATCCCGCGTATCTGGCTCAAGCGGCCGAATGCGTCGTTGCAACGCCTGGCCAACGGCGACAACAACTGGACGTTTGACCTGGCCGCCGGCCAGGATCCCAAGCAGCCGCCTTCCGACTGGTCGTTCACCGTTCATGACATCGTATTCGACAAGGGGCAGATCGCCTTTAAAGACGCCACGCTGAAGGCGGATTTCCGCGCCGTCATCGATCCGCTCGGCAAACCGTTGCCGTTCAGTGAAGTGACCGGCAAACAGGGCGGCGACAAGGCCGCCACCCCCGATTACGTTTTCGGCTGGCAGGTGAAAGGCAAATATAACGGCGAGCCGTTGAGCGGCAGCGGCAAGATTGGCGGCATGCTGTCGCTGCAGAGCGCCGATTTGCCCTTCCCGCTGCAGGCCGATGTGCGCTCCGGCAGCACCCGGGTGGTGGTCGCGGGCACCTTGTCCGATCCGCTGAACCTCGGCGGCCTTGATGTACAGCTGAAATTTTCCGGTGAAAGCCTGAGCAACCTCTATGGCCTGACCGGCGTGTTGTTGCCGAATACCCCGCCGTATGCGACCGATGGCCATCTGACCGCCCGCCTGCATCAGCCGGGCGGCGCGGTGTTTGAGTACCAGAAATTCGACGGAAAAATCGGCGACAGCGACATTCACGGCAGCTTGAAGTACGTTGCCGGTAAACCGCGGCCCACGTTGAGCGGCGCGGTGAACTCCCGGCAGCTGAGGTTGGCGGATCTGGCGCCGCTGATCGGCGCGGACTCCAACGCCGCCAAAGCCGGGCGCGGCGAGAAAAGCCGTCAGCCGGCGGATAAGGTGCTGCCGGTCGAACAGTTCGATACGCAAAGCTGGAGCAAGATGGATGCGGACGTGAAGTTTGCCGCCGCGCGCATTGAACGCGGCAGCGATTTGCCGCTGAGCGATCTGGCCACGCACCTGAAGCTGAACAATGGCGAACTGCGCCTGGATCCGCTGCGCTTCGGCATGGCGGGCGGCAGCCTGAACGCCGTCGTGCGCCTCGACGGCGGCAAAAAGCCGATGCGCGGGCAGGTGGATATGCATGCACGCAAACTTCAGCTTAAACAGCTGTTGCCGAACGTGGAGGCGATGAAGCGCAGCCTCGGGCAGATGAACGGCGACGCCAGGTTGACGGGCAGCGGCAATTCGGTGGCCGAGCTGCTGGCGACCAGCAACGGCGACCTGCGCCTGCTGATCAATAACGGGGTGATCAGCCGTAGCCTGATGGAGATCCTCGGTCTGAACGTCGGCAACTATCTGGTGGCGCAGCTGTTCGGTGACGACGTGGTGGGCATCAACTGCGCGGCGGCGGACGTCGGCATCCGCAGCGGCGTCGCCGCGCCGCGACTGTTTGTGTTCGACACCGAAAACGCGGTGATCAACATCACCGGCAACACCAACCTCGCCACCGAACGGCTGGATTTGTCCATCGATCCGGAAAGCAAGGGTATGCGCGTGCTGACTCTGCGTTCGCCGCTGTACGTGAAAGGCACCTTCAAGCACCCCGACGCCGGGGTCAAAGCCGGGCCGCTGATCGCGCGCGGCGCGGCGGCGGTGGCGTTAGGGGCGGTGCTGACGCCGGCGGCGGCGCTGCTGGCGCTGGTCTCGCCCAGTGAAGGCGGCGAGGAGAACCCGTGCGGGCAGATCCTGCGGGAGATGAAAGGCAAAAAATAATCAGGCGCGCGGCGGCGGCGTGAGCAGCCGGCAGTCGTGATCCTGGATCTCTTCCGCCGAGGCCAGGGTGAACGGCAGCAGGCTGCGCTCGGTTGCCAGCAGCAGGAAATCGCCGTCCGGCAGCGCGGTCATCGCCAGGCCGAAGCTGCCCATGCGCCCGTCGGCGCGCGGCAGGCCGGAGGCCAGCAGGCGGAAGGCGCCCTGTTGTTCCAGTTCAGCGGCGGTCACCCGCCGCCCCAGATAGTCATGCCCCAACAGGCCGCCGGGCAGCGGTTGCCATTGCTTGATGAAATGGGGGCCGATTTGCGCCAGCCGCTGTTTTACCGCCGGCAGCAGGCAGGAGATATGAATGTGCAGCTGGTTTTGCGTGCGGCCATATTCCGAATTGATCGCCAGGGAAATATCGCCGTCGTCGATCGGTTTGCCATAGCGTTCCGCCATCACGTGGCGCGCGCGCCAGGCCTGCGCGAAGAAATTCGGCGTGGCGGCGTCCAGCACCGCCGGGCTTTCGATACCGGTGATTTTGGCGCTGGGCATCAGCAGGTATTGCAGCGGCCCGTTGCGATCTTTAAACACCACGAAACCGGCCTGCACATCCACCTGCGCGCAGGGCGCCGGGTTGTCGTGCGCCTGCTGATTGGGCAGACATTGCTGGCTGACGATGCGCCACAGCGCATCGGGATGGTCGGGTTTCAACCCGTAAAAGAGCGCGATGGCGAGAGCCGCCAGCAGCGCCACGCAGACAAATACCCCACGACGCAGAGACATCGGCCAATCCTGTTACCGAGAGAAACATTCAGCATAGCCCGGTTTTATGACAGGAAACGAACACCGCGTGCGGCCCCCGCAGTGAGGGGGCCGTAGGGGATCACAGCGACTGATGGCGGGTTTCTTTCATCAGCAGCAGGGCCAGCAGCGTCAGCCCGGCCATCGCCGCCAGGTACATGCCGACGTAGAACAGTCCGTAGTGGGCCGCCAGCCAGGTGGCGATATAAGGCGCCACGGACGCGCCGAGGATCGACGCGACGTTGTAGGAGAACGATGCGCCGGTATAGCGCACTTCGGTAGGGAACAGCTCCGGCAGCAGCGCGCCCATCGGGCCAAAGGTCAGCCCCATGATGCTCAGGCCGCACAGCAGGAAGCCCATCACCAGCGCCTGGTTGCCGGAACCCAGCAGGGTCGGGAACAGGAACGCGAAGCCGATCATCAGCAGGGTAATGGCGATCATGGTCTTGCGGCGGCCGAACGCGTCCGCCAGCAGACCGGCGATCGGCACCATCACGCCGAAACCGATCACCGCCACCATCAGCATCCACAGGAAGCTGTTGCGGGAGTAACCGAGCCCGAGCGGCTGCGGCGCGGTGCCGTAGGTCATCGAATACACCGTCATCAGATAAAACAGCGTGTAGGTCGCCAGCATGATGAAGGTGCCGAGGATGGTGGCTTTCAGATGCTTGCTCAGCAGCGTGCCGAGCGGCACTTTCACCTGTTTGCCGGCCTTGGCCACTTTGGCGAACACCGGCGTTTCATGCAATGACACCCGGACGTACAGGCCAATCAGCACCAGCGCCGCGGAGAGGATGAACGGCACGCGCCAGCCCCATTCCATAAACTGCTGGTCGCTCAGCAGCCACGAGAGCAGCAGGAAGGTGCCGTTGGCGAAGAAGAAACCGATAGGCGCCCCTAACTGGGGGAAGGAGCCGTACAGCGCGCGCTTTTTGGCCGGCGCGTTCTCCGTCGCCAGCAGGGCTGCGCCGCCCCATTCGCCGCCCAGCCCCAGCCCCTGCCCAAAGCGCGCCAGCGCCAGCAGGATCGGGGCGAAGATGCCGATGGTTTCATAGCTCGGCAGCAGGCCGATCAGCACGGTGGAAATCCCCATGGTCAGCAGCGAGGCGACCAGCGTCACCTTGCGCCCCACGCGATCGCCGAAGTGGCCGAACAGCGCAGAGCCGATAGGGCGCGCGACAAAGGCGACCGCGAAGGTGGCCAGCGACTGCAGCGTCGCGGTGGTCGGGTCGCCCTGCGGGAAGAAGATGTGCGGGAACACGATCACCGCGGCGGTGGCGTAGATGTAGAAGTCGAAAAACTCGATGGCGGTGCCGACCAGCGAGGCGACGATGACTTTCCCGCGGGAGTTCACCGGTGTGGACGCGTCGTCGGCGTCGAGTGGGGGTGCGATGGTGGCTTGCATATCTATTTCTTATTGTTGGAGGGGGTAAAAATCCATCTTAGTGACAGCATTCGGCCTTTTCAACGCGGGAACTTTGGGCAATGACCCCGCTAACCGGTTAAAAAGACTAATGTTTTATCTGGCTTGTTTTCTGCAGCGTTAAACGTTGAGAAAGGGCTTTCGTACAGAGGGAATGGCTGTAAAAGCGGCAAAGAAAAGTGATTGGGTAGTCTGTTATGCTGGTTTTTCGGATCGCGTGCCGCGTTATTTAGACGTATTGACTGGTTTTCTGGCTGATATCCAGAGGAAAGTGCCGGTGTGTGCGATAACACCGGCACGATCGCATGGCTTCAGCGCGCCGGCGGCTCGCGTTCCGGCAAGGCTTTGTCGCCTTGGTAGTCGGCCGTTGCGATCCAGGCGGCGCAAAACAGCGTCAGGCGGGCGAAGAAGTAGAAGAACGCCATCAGCCCGATCACCGAACCGAAGGCCGCGCCGGAAGGCGATTTCGCCACCTGCGGCAGCGTCATCGTCATCACGAACTTGATCACCTCAAAGCCGATAGCCGCAAGCAAGGTGCCGCGCAGCAGCGCTTTTTTCTTCGGTTTGTGGCGCGGCAGCATCCAGAAAATCCACAGGAACAGCAGATAGTTGGCGAATATCGAGATCGACAGTGCGATCGTCGTCAGCGCCGGCCGCAGCCATTCGATGCCGTCCAGCCCCAGCGCGTTGACGATCGCCGCCTGCGCCGAGCCGGCGACCGAGGTCAGCGACAGCGTGATGATCAGCGCGACCACCAGGCCGGTCAGCGAGATGAAGTCGCGGGTGTACTTGAAATAGATTTTCTCCTGATCCTGCGGATTGCGCTCCCAGACGTCACGCGACTGCGCGCGGATCGCTTCGCGCAGGTTGCCCATCCAACTGATGCCGGAATAGAGCGCCAGCGCCAGACCAGTCAACCCCACGGTGGTGCGCTGCTGAATGGCGGTATTGACGGTGTTCTTCAGCGTGCTGGCCAGCGTCGGATCGCTAATGCTGCCGACGATCCGGTTGATCAAGCGGGCCAGCAGATCCGGGTTGGAAGCCAGCACGAAACCGGCGGCGGCGAACGACACCATCAGGATTGGGATCAGCGAGAGGAATGAAAAATAGGTGATGGCGGCGCCGAACTGGCTGCCCAGCCGATCGTTAAAGCGTTCGGCGGCGCGCAGCAGGTGCGCCACGCTCGGCCAGGCTTTGATGCGTTCAATCAGACGTGAAAAACCGCTGATGCGGCGGTCGAGCGTCTCATGGCCGGTCTTGATGGCGATAAGCGGCTTCGGCGGCGTGTCTTGTGCGGGCTGGCGGCGTTCCTGGTCTGGTCCTGTAGGCATTACTTCACGATTTCCTTAACGTTAAACGGCATGTATCAGCGTTGATTATAGCCAAAGCCCTGCGGCGTTTTGAGCGCCGGGGCGGCAAACGGTCAATTTCCGAGCTTAACGCGTTAGCGCCCGGCATGAAATGCCGGGGATGGCGCGATAGGTAAAATTCCTATGAAAACCCCGTGGCGCCTCGGTTTTTTTCACTTCCCTACCTCCAATTTTTATCTGTTTCGTCGGCGAGAAAGCGTTTACTCATGATGTGGCGTCGCGCTTTGCCGCTCGCCGCTCCGCTGCAGCCGTAGGGGCTGGAACGGTCTCATCCGTCATCAACAGAAAAACTGGAAGGTCTTATGAAATTGCTTAATCACCCCACCTGTCGTCCGTTTACCGAAGCGGGCAATCTGTCGCAGATCTCCGCCTACTATGAAGAGGGGCGGCACATCATGTGGATGCTGCTGCGCGCTGCGCCACGCCCCTGCTTCAACCAGGCATTGATTGAAGACATCATGACGCTGGCGCAGGCGGCGAAGGAGTCTTCGCTGCGGTTCGACTTCTGGGTCACCGGCTCGCTGGTGCCGAACATGTTCAACGTCGGCGGCGATCTGCAGTTCTTCGCCGAAGCGATCAAAAACCGCAAGCGCGAGGCGATGATGGCCTACGCGCGCGCCTGCATCGACTGCGTGCATGCGGCGGCGCGCGGTTTCGACACCGGCGCGGTCAGCATTGCGATGGTTGAAGGCAGTGCGTTGGGCGGCGGTTTTGAAGCGGCGCTGGCGCACCATTTCGTATTGGCGCAAAACAATGCGCGCATGGGGTTCCCGGAGATTGCGTTCAACCTGTTTCCCGGCATGGGGGGGTACTCGCTGGTGGCGCGCAAGGCGGGCATGCGCTTGGCCGAGGAGCTGATTTGGGGCGGCGAGTCGCACACCGCAGAGTGGTTCGAGAGCCGCGGGCTGGTAGACCAGCTGTTCCAGCCCGGCGACGCTTACCTGGCGACGCGCACCTTTATCGATACCATCCGGCCGAAGCTCAACGGCATGCGCGCCATGCTGCGGGCGCGTCAGCGCGTGTTGCAGCTGACGCGTTCCGAGCTGATGGACATTACCGAAGATTGGGTGCACTCGGCCTTTACCATTGAGGAAAAAGACCGTGCCTACATCGAACGGCTGGTGATGTTGCAGGATCGCCATACCCTGAACCTGCGTCGTGCCGGCTAACGTTAACGCGCCCGCCTCATGCGGAGGGTGAGCGCGGGCGATAGGACTGCAGCCAATGCTCCAGCTGTTCCGGGAGCATTGGCCGCGCGAACAGAAAGCCCTGTTTTTCGTCCACGCCGACTTCGTCGAGGAAGTGGTTTTCGCTCTCGGTCTCCACCCCTTCGGCGATCACGCGGAAGGCCAACGCCTCCGCCGCCGCGACGATCGCGCGTACCAGCGATTGCGATACCGGATTGAAATTCACCCCGCGCACGAAGCTTTTATCCAGCTTGATGGCGTCCAGAGGAATGCGTGCCAGCTGCGCCAACGACGAATAGCCGGTGCCAAAGTCGTCAAGATGCACCTGCGCGCCCAGTTCGCGCAGCCGGGTGATCAGCGCGCGCGCGCGATTCTCGTCTTCAATCAGGCTGCTTTCGGTCAACTCGAAGTCCAGCAGACAGGGGGCCATGCGGTGACGGTGCAGCACCCCGAGCAGGTCGTTGACGATGCTGTCATCGGCCAGCTGACGGGCAGAGAGGTTGACCGCCACCCGCAGATTCAATCCCCGCTCTTGCCACTGCGCCGCCTGCCCGGCGGCGGTTTGCAGCACCCATTGGCCCAACGGGCCGATCAGACCGGACTCCTCGGCGTAGGAGATGAACTGCAGCGGCGGGATCAGGCCGCGCTCCGGCGAATCCCAGCGCACCAACGCTTCCACGCTGTGCACTTCACCGCTGTGCGCGTCGATTTTAGGCTGGTAATACAGCACCAGCTGATTTTGCTCCAACCCTTTGCGCAGATTGGTGTCCAGCCACATGTACTCGGCGACGCGTTTGTTCATCTCCGGCGAGAAGACGGTATAGGTGCGTTTTCCGTGCTCCTTGGCGACGTACATGGCGGTATCGGCGCTGCGGATCAGGCTGTCGAGATCGTTGCCGTGCTCAGGGCAGAGTGCGATGCCGATCGAACAGCCGGTATACACCTCAATCAGACCGATGCGAAAAGGGGTCTTCAGCCTGTCGATAATGCGCTGCGCCAGCGTTTGCAGGCGCTCGCGATCGCTTTGTGGCGCCAGCACCAAGAATTCGTCGCCGCCGAGGCGGGCGAGCACTTGATCCGGGCTCAGGCAGCCGAGGATCGCCAGAGCGACCTCGACCAGCAGCCGATCGCCGAACATATGGCCGTAGGCGTCGTTGACCTTTTTGAAGTTGTCGAGATCGAGGTACACCAGGCCGAAACTCTCTTCACCGCGCGTGGCGATGGCGTGATTGATCTTGTCCTGTATGGCGTTACGGTTCGGCAGGCCGGTGATGAGATCGGTGTTGGCCAGCACCCGTAGCCGCTCTTGCGCGCGGCGTTCTTCGGTGATGTCGGTACCGGAGCAGATCAGAAAGACTTCGTTTTTTCCGCTGCCGCTGTGCACGAATTTGTTGCGAAACAGGAACAGCCGTTCACCCTTGACCGTCTTTACCCAGCGTTCCACCTCATAGGACGAACCGTTGCGGAAGAAGCCGGCGATGTTGCGCCGCGAAGCGGCGGCTTCTTCCGGGCTCATAAACAGTTGGAAAACGTTTTTGCCGATCACCTCGTGTTCGTGCAGCCCGGTGTACTCCTCGCTCAGCCGGTTGAAGCGCTGGATGCGGCCGTGCTGATCGACGATCACGATCACCGAGTTGGCTTCGGACACCACCTGTTCGGCGAAGGAGAGGCCGTGCACCAGGTCGCGCGCCACGGATTGGGTGTCGCTGAAGGCGGAAGCGGTGCCCGCCCATTCGAGGTTGTTGACGCGGCGCCCGACCAGATGCAGATGCAGCGGTTCACCGGCTAGCGTAATGGTCAGCTCAAGGCTGGCGGTCACGCCGGTCAGACGGCGGATTTTCGCCGCTTCCATGGCGCTGAGCGCCACCGCGACATGAGCTTTGCCCTTAATAGCGGACAGCTCCAGGGCATTGCTGTCAAACGCCAGCCGCCAGTGGGGGCTTTGGGTGCCGAAGTGAGCGCTAAGAAGCTCAGGGCCTTGGTCTGCGGGCATGACGATTCCTCAAAAGAGCACGGGCGGGCGGCCGGCACAGCGCCGGGCAGCCTGTTGGCCCGAAAGCGATCGCCGTACGCATCTGTGCATCATATAACAGGTTTTCACAGGCGGGGCGGGTGATGGAAACTATTATATAAGCAATGATTAGTTTTGCGGTGTAAACGTCGCCCGGCGGCCGCTTGCCTTAAAGTGTAGGAGAACATCGGATCGTGTGATGCTTAGTGATTTTCCCTGCTATCGGAAAACGGTTGATACAAGGTTGCCGTGCAGGTGAGTAAATTATAGCGGTGAGGGGAAAGCGGAAAAATAACTCCACCGGGGGGATTTTTGCCGAGAAATTAAAATTTCCATCAAATAAACGCCATCTTCATAGTTTTCTCATAATTGGTGAATAAATCCGAGACGGGTTTTAAAAAGTTTACACACCCTCGCATTACTTGAAATTTATCAGCCTATTATTATCTCCGACAACGAATGAGCCTGTTAACGTACAGCGCTCCTGATGAAGAAAATTTTTAAGGAAATGATTATGCGTAAATTGACGGCTTTATTTATTGCTTCCACGCTGGCTCTGGGTTCTGCTTCCGCGGCGTTCGCCGCCGATACGGCGACGGCCCCGGCGGCGGATGCGGCGCCGATGAAAATGATGCATCACAAGGGTGAAGGCAAAGGCGGCCCGTTCGCCGGGCTGAACCTGACCGAGCAGCAGCGCCAGCAGATGCGCGATATCATGAAAGAGTCGCACCAGAAGCGCGGGCCGGGCATGAAAGAGGAGCGCCAGGCGTTGCACAATCTGGTCGCTTCCGACAGCTTTGACGAAGCGAAGGCGAAGGCGCAAATTGACGCGATCGGCAAAGCGCAATCCGAACGCATGCTGGCACGCGCCAAAGCGGAAAATAAAATGTATAACCTGCTGACGCCTGAGCAGAAAAAACAATACAATGAGAATTATCAGAAACGCGAGCAAAAGATGATGGACCACATGAATAAAATGAAGGAGCAGATGCCCTCCGGTCAGTAATATCCGCTCGCGGTGAATAATAAAGGGCCAGGCTATTTGTCTGGCCCTTTTTATTTGGCGTTATCACCGGCAGGTTCTGCAGTGAGTGATAATCATTCCCCGCCGACAATGCGCCGGAACTGTTCGGCAACGGCCTGTGCAAAGCGCGGGTCGTTAATATGATAAGGCGTTTTTATCAGCCGGCGTTTGTCGGTGGCGTATACCGTCTCCTCCAGCGCTTGCGTAAAGGCGGCCAGCGCCGCCGGATCCCAGAACGGTTGACCGGGCGCATCCAAAGCCGATACGCCGCCCGCCGGGATAACGAAACGCACTTCGCCCGCGCAGGCGTTGATCTTTTCACCCATCCAACGCCCCATTAACGCATTCTCCCGCGCGCTGGTGCGCACCAGCGTCACTTGCGGGTTGTGATGGTGACGCAGACGGTTGGCATAGCGAGCCGGCACCGTATTCGGCGCGCCGAAGTTGATCATGTCTATCGCGCCGCAGGAGAGCACGCACGGGATGCCGGTACGCGCAATGGCACCAAAACGATCCGTATTGCAGGGCAGCACACCGCCAAACAGGTAATCGGCCACTTCGGTAGTGGTTAAATCGATGGCGCCGTGCAGTTGGCGGTTATCGATCAGTTTTTCCAACGATCTGCCGCCGCTGCCGGTCGCATGAAACGTCAGACAATCCCATTGTGTTCCCAGTTCGGCAACCAACGCCTGAACGCAGGGCGTGGTGACGCCAAACGTCGTCAGGCCGATCGCGGGTTTGTTATCGTGATAGTCGACGGCGGCGAAGTGCACTGCGCCGGCTATCTGGCGCGCTGCGTTGCTCAGCACCCGTCGCGAGATGCGGTTCAGGCCGGCGAGATCGGTGACCGAATACAGCATGTTGATATCGCTGGCGCCGACATAGGCGGAAACGTCTCCCGCCGCCATGCTCGAGACCATCACTTTCGGCAGGCCGATCGGCAGCTGCTGCATGGCCGGCGTGATGATGGCGGTGCCGCCGGAGCCGCCCAGGCCAAGCAAGGCGGCGATATCGCGGCGCGTCAGGATAAAACGTTCGAAAGCGGTCGCCATGGCGGCGATCGCCTGGCCGCGACTGGCGCAGAAGACCGCGTCGGCGCCCGCCGGATGGTGGCGTGCGACGTCCTCTGGACCGATATCGGCCGGGGAGTCAAACGGCAAGCGACGAGTGGAAAGATCGACGGTTCGCGTGGGTAAATTCAGGGCAGCGATCAGCCGGCGTACATACTCCAGCTCTTGTCCTTTCGTATCTGCTGTGGTAGCAATATAGACAAAATTTGAAGTGTCTTTCATGTATCTTCCTGGGGTGTTTCTAATTTTTATTTAAAAATCATTTTGTTATGTTTTTTAGGGTGCCCTGGTGTTGGCGTTTAAATTAAATTGATTAATGTATTTATATAATGAGACGGCAGTATCATTTTTGCAAGGGCAGCTCAGTGCAAAATGGGACTCCTGTCTCATTTTTGAGCTTTTCAACGTGGCCGGCGCTTTGCCGGCAGCCAGTCGACAGAGGCGCATCCTCTGTTGCGCAAGCGTGTGCAGATGCATGAGGTTTATGTGCCGATAGATGCCTTTCCCACCCCGTTTGATCCTTCACTGACTTCCACCCGGGCAAAAACCTACCGTTTGTTGCTGGCCAGCGCGATGACGCTGTATGACGAAGGGGCGTTTCCTTCGATCACTGAACTGGCGGCGCATGCGCAGGTATCGCGTGCGACGGCCTACCGCTATTTTCCGACCCAGAGTGCGCTGATTAGCGCCGTGGTGGCGGAAAGCCTGGGGCCTATTCTGGAATGGCGCCCGCAAGACGATGACGCCCTGAAACGCATCCAGCAGTTGCTGACTTTCGCCTATCCTCAGATGGAGCGGCACGAGGGAGCATTGCGCGCGGCGCTGCAGCTCTCTTTGCAACAGTGGGCGCACGCGACGCCGGGCGAGAAATTCGTGCGCGGCAACCGCAAGCGCCTGTTGGCGCTGGCGGTGGAACCGCTACAGGGCAAACTGCCGCCGGACTCTCTGCAGAGAGTGATTCATGCTTTCTCGCTGATTTACGGCTCGGAGGTGTTTCTGGTGCTGAAAGATATCTGGGGGCTGGAGCTTGAGAGCATTCAGGACGTCACGCAATGGATGGCCAAAGCCATTCTGCGTCAGGCGGAAGAGGACGCGACGAACTGCAAAAAAACATCAGCAGGATAATCCAATTTTTGCCGATGGCCGAGTGAAAAACCAGCATAATTCACTGAGTGAATATTGGCAAAATTTATAATTAAAAGTGATAAAAGACGCCTGTTAAGCACTTTTCAGATGGCCGCACTCTTCATGTCTCCCTGAATTATATTTTTATTTATCAGTAAATTATAATTTATCCCTTCACTTATTATCGCCGTTTCGATACCGGTAAACGTCATTGTCATTTCTTATCGGCACTGGCCTGATTCACCCCTGAAACATTCTCTCCTCCCGTCGAACTGCCGGATGACACATTAAGCGCACTTGAGATTGTTGTGCTTTATTTATTTGGTGTTACCAAACTGTTACACAAAAAATCTTATAAAACATTTGCAAACAACAACGGACGGTATCTGGGATGGAGAAGAAACGTAGAGGAGTCAAATCCGCTCGGGCGGCCTTCGGCTGGCCTGAAATCGGAGTTCATCGCGCACAATGGAGCGCGATGCTGATCTGCCTGACGGCGATTGGCGGGGCGCAGGCCTCCAGCTATATAGAGAACGGCCAGGCGGGCGATCCGGCCAGCTGGCGCAGCAGTGAGTTCAATGCAGAATGGGGGCTGGGGGCGATCCACGCTGACCAGGCCTACGCCGCCGGTTATACCGGAAAAGGCATCAAACTTGGCATTTTCGATCAGCCGGTTTACGCCAAGCACCCGGAGTTCGCCGGTGAGAATAAGGTGATCAATCTGGTTACCAAAGGCATCCGTGAATACACCGATCCCTATATTCCGGTGAAAAAAGGTGATGATTTCCGCTATGACGGCACGCCGAGCGTGGATTCCGATGGCACGCTCGGTTCGCACGGCACCCACGTGGGCGGCATCGCCGCCGGCAGCCGCGACGGCGGCGCCATGCACGGCGTGGCGTTCAACGCGCAGATCATCAGCGCGGAGAACGGCGATCCCGGCCCGGAGGACGGCATCATCCTCGGCAACGACGGCGCGGTGTATAAGGCCGGTTGGGATGCGCTGGTGGCCAGCGGCGCGCGCATCATCAACAACAGCTGGGGCATCGGCATTACAGATAAATTCGCCAAGGGCGGTAAGAACCCGGCTTATCCGCATTTCACCGTTGACGATGCGCAAAAGCAGTTCGATCAGATTAAACAGATCCTCGGCACCAACCCCGGGGGCGCCTATCAGGGCGCGATCGACGCGGCCCGCAGCGGCGTGGTCACCATCTTCGCCGCCGGTAACGATTACAACCTGAACAATCCGGACGCCATGGCCGGCCTGGCCTATTTTGTGCCGGAGATTGCGCCGAACTGGCTGTCGGTCGCCAGCTTGCAGGATCCGACCAATACCGGCGATTACAGCATCAGCACCTTCTCTTCTCGCTGCGGTTATACCGCCAGCTTCTGCGTCTCGGCGCCGGGCACCCGGGTATACAGCTCGGTAATCGAAGGCACCAGCCTAGAGAATCTGACAACCGGCTACGCCAAATACAGCGGCACCTCGATGGCGGCGCCGCACGTGGCCGGCAGCGTCGCGGTGCTGATGGAGCGTTTCCCGTATCTGAGTGGCGCGCAGGTGGCGGAAGTGCTGAAAACCACTGCCACCGATATGGGCGCGCCGGGCATCGACGCGCTCTACGGTTGGGGGATGATCAACCTGGGCAAGGCCATCAACGGCCCGGGCATGTTGGTGACTGCCGAAGATATTCCTGCGGAGTTCCGTATTCCGGATCCGACGGGCGTGGCCTACGGCCCGACCCAGTTTGTGGTGGATCTGCCGGGCGTCGGCGCGGTGCTGGACAAGGGTAAACCGACCGAGCGCGTCTGCAGCGATGTGCTGTGCGGCCTGGATTTCTGGAGCAACGACATCTCCGGCCATGGCGGCCTGACCAAACAGGGCATCGGCACGTTGGTACTGACCGGTAACAACACCTATGCCGGCCCGACGCTGGTTAATCAGGGGCGGCTGGCGATCAACGGCTCGGTCACCTCGGATGTCAGCGTGCAGAACGGCGGCATCGTCGGCGGCAGCGGTACGGTCGGTTCGCTGACCGCCCGCCGTGGCGGCACCGTGGCGCCGGGCAACTCGATCGGCACCCTGAACGTGGCCGGCAACGTCAGCTTCGAGCCGGGTTCGCGCTACACGGTGGAAGTGGGGCCGAACGGCCAGAGCGATCGGATCCAGAGCAGCGGAGCGGCGACGATCGGCGGCGGCGAGGTGGCGGTCACGCTGGAGAACAGCAGCAACCTGCTGACGCAAAGCGAGGTGCGTAGCCTGCTGGGCCAGCAGTACACCATCCTGAGCGCGCAGCAGGGGGTGAGCGGGC